>SUWA01000031.1 GCA_015061695.1 Lentisphaerota bacterium | reverse complement strand
CATTCCGGAATCCTACACCGGCGATATTTCCGGCGACCTCAACCACAAACGCGGCCGCATTCTGGGGCTTACCAGCGAAGAAGGTATGCAGGTAGTCAATGCCGAAGTACCGATGGCTGAAATGGCCAAATACGCTACCGAGATCCGCAGTATGACCGGCGGACGCGGTTCGTTTGAAATGGAATTTGCCCGTTACGAGCAAGTTCCCGGCAACGTGGCCGGTGAGATCATTGCCGCCTATCAGGCGGAAGCTGATGAAGAATAATCCTGCGTAAAAGCAGCAAAAATCAACCCAGAAAACGGCGGATAAACACGCCGTTTTCTGTTGTATAAAAAAACAAGGTGCATGTATGGCAAAAAAAGTCAAAGAGTTGGTTTTGTCCAAACGGACGAGGCTTGAATTTGTAAATTTGTGTGATTGCGCACAAATCGAACTGGCGGCAAACGAGCTTGAACGGTTGGTAATGACCCGTTTTGCGGGCAAGACCGATCCCGATCAGGCGGTAGACGTTTACTTTGATCTCAAAGAGAGCGCCAAAGGTTTTTCGGTCAAAGCCGCCGAAAACGCGCTGATTTTTTCGGCACCGACCGCGCTGGAAATCATCTACGCGGTATACGATTTTGCCGAAGAGTATCTCGGATACACTTTCTTTGAACCCGGCGTGGACAATCTGGATGAGTTCGGCGGTAAAGTTGCGCTCCCAACCACCGGTTATCTGATCCGCAACCGGGTACCGGCGCTGGAGATCCGCGGCTTTGTGCAGGAATTTCCCTTCAGCAGCGAAGAAAGCTACATCATTGCTGACTGGATGGTCAAAAACAAGCTCAACTACATCCAGACCTGGATGAAGTATTATGATGAGCTGGATGAAGATATGATCGAGATCCACAAAGTGCGCGGCATCACTATCGAAGCTGGGCATCACAACTTCAGTTACCTCATCCCGGCGGAAAAATATGCGACCAGCCATCCGGAATTTTTTGCCGAAATCGGCGGCAAGCGCATCAATCCCTCCAGCAGCAAAAGCGAATTGCTGTTGAGCGAACAGCTTTGCACCACCAACCCTGCCCTGCGCGAAGAATTGGTCAAAAATCTGATCGAATATGGCAAAGCACACCCCGAAGTTACCCATGTGGGACTGAACCCCAACGACGGGTTCGGCTGGTGCGAATGTGCTGAATGCAGTAAATTTTATGACAAGAACCGCAAGGGCGAGCTTTACAGTCTGGCCGAACACGTCTATCTGGCCGGCGAGATCTTCCACGACCTTTTGCGCTATGTCAACCGCCGTCTGCGTGAAGAAGGCAGCAAACTCAACGTAACATTTTGCGCCTATATCAATTACTGCTACCCCACCGAAGGTATGTATCTGGACGAGGGATTGAGCGTAGCCATGGCCACCTACTGGCGCTGTATCAATCATACGATCAACGATCCTGATTGCCCGGTAAACAGCCGTTATGCACAGGATATTGCCAACTGGTGCAAGGTCAAGCGCGGCGGCAAGATGATGATTTACGAATATTTTATGGGGGTGAACTTCTATCTCTCGCTGCCCATGATCCACATTGACCGCATTTTTGAAGAAGTTCAGTGGTATCAGAAGACCGGCGTGGATGGCCTTATCACCCAGTTCCATCTGCCGCACTGGAGCGTTTACGGCATCAATTACTATACCATGGCCAATGCCATGTATGGTAAAAAACGCGCGGCGGTGCAGAAACGCATGTTCAAAGCCCTCTTCAACGAGGATGCAGCCGAAGCCAAGCGGTTCCTCAACAAGATGGATAAGCTGATGCTTGCGGCCGGCAAGTGCCATATACCCTACCCCTACTCGCTTTTCAGCCGCACCGAACTGAAAGATTACCAAAAAATGCACAAGTTGGCGGTCAAACTCTATGAAAAACTGCCGCGCGATGATTTCCGGCGCGATTGGGTTTTGTGGACGGAGTATCTGGTACGGTTCAAGAGTTTCTTTGACGATTACCATGCTGGCAAGGCCGGGATCAAAGAACTCAAAGCCTTCCGCAAGTGGATGGAAAAAACCTGTGCCAAAGGCAATGTGGTGGTGGTCGATAAATTCATATCCTACACCGATCAGATCCTCGACAGCATTGCATCCGGCAAAAAGTGGATCCACTTTGGTTTGGATTGGGAAGACGCTTACATCATCAAGCACCACGAAGGCATCTTGAGCAAAAACGCTTGAGTGTAATTATAAACTGAAAAAAATTGCGGCGGATGTATAAAAGCTACAACCGCCGCAATTTTTTTGTATTTGCTTAATCGAACCAGTGCCAGCTCCAGTGACCGTCATGGCTGGACTTTTCCATTGTACGGATAAAGTACGAAATTATTGCCGCTATCGCCGCAATTACCCAACAGCCAATGACAATTTTTATCTGCGGATAAAAAAATAATGCCGCTATTCCGCCCAGCATCCCTATCCAGCAAATCAGCCAAAACAGTACACAAAAAAATCCCGGACGATAACTCTTTTTTTCTTCCTCTGCCATATTGCAAATCCTTTCCGGATGTTTTCAATACATATCAAGATAAAAAAACCTCCGAAGGAGTTCCATCGGAGGTTTGTAAAAGCACTTAAGCTTATCAGAGGTTGACCAGCGCGTTGAGCAGCACACCGGCAGCCGGAAAAAAGCGTTTTTATATTCGTTCAGCTCAGGCTTGGCTGAACCGCTGGGAGCGATAGCGGCGTGGATATTTCTGCTGCCGTTTCTCTCTCCTGCGCTGCTGGCGATCACTTTTGCAGCGGTGGCAGGGATAATGGTATTTATTTCCTTTGACGAACTTCTGCCGCTGGCGGAAGAATACGGCGAACACCATCTTGCAATTCTCGGTCTGGTGAGCGGAATGCTGGTAATGGCTCTGACGTTGATATGGTAAAAATCTGCCCGTTCGATTAAAGTACTGCTTTAATCGAACGCTCCTTGCCGACTCATGCCCTGATAAATTTTCCACAAATCAATTACGCCGACAGCTTCCAGACGTACAATATTGTTTTTATCGGGCTGGGAAAGAGTGGCGATATCCTGTTTCAGAGTATTTACACAGGCACGGTTAAAGTTTACCAGATTCAGCATACGTTCTTCCGGAAGCGATACATTTTCTTTCATCAAAGAGATAATTTCTTCGGCCGTTATGTTTTCGTTGCCCGCAGAGCTGACGATCCAGGCGGCAACGGCGGCCGTTACGCCCACAGAAGGACATGTGGTACCGGGAGTAGACGCATAGGAGCTCGGCGCAATAAAATTGATTGTCTGGGAATCGCGACGATCACGCTGCAATACCTTAAGAAGTTTGCCTCGGCCATTGCGTGCCAGCGGAATAGTAGTTATTAAATTACGCAGTCCACTGCCGTCCGGATGCCGTCCATGCCCCTGAAACGCTCTTCCGGTAAAGTATTTGGGGCCTACCTCCCCGTATGGAGCTATATACAAAGTATCCGGATTGGCGGCAACACTTTTCAGCAGCGGTTCGACATTGTGCCAGAAAGAGTGATAAGTTATGACAATATCCGCACTTTTGCCAGCCTGGTCAAATGCTTCAGCCAATTTGGATATTCCATTGACATGATACACCTGAATTTCTACCGGACAGAATAACTTTTCAGCCACAAGCAGCAGTTCAGAAATCTGATACACGTCGTGCATGCTTTTACAAGTTTTTTCTGAACCGACGATATATTTTATACGGCTGTTATTTTTGAGCCGTCCTGATAATTCACTTGCCTTTAAGCCGGAACTGCCGACCAGCGCGATTTTCGGCATTCTCTTGTAATGCATCTTAATAAGTGCGGCTTTTTCCGGAGTATCAATTCCCAGCATAAAAGCTTCCCAGTCGCCATATACTTTGATCTGACGTGTATCTTTTTTGTCCAGTGTCTTTTCTTTTTCAGAAGCAAAAACCGGAAAAAGCATCATAACAGCTATCAAACTTGCAAGAAAATATTTCATAACATCTCCTTGGGCTAAAATGTAACAAACTGAAATTCAAATGTATTACTATAACACGTCAGCAAGAAATTTTCAAATATTACGACAGTTTTTCATAGCTCCATGCCAGCTTGGCATTCTGAATAAATATTGTTCTGAACAATATGTGAATTACCGTTTTTGCTTAATCAAACCAGTGCCAGCTCCAGTGACCGTCGTGACTGGACTTTTCCATTGTACGGATAAAGTACGATATTATTGCCGCAGCACCACTGATACTCCAGAACCAGATCATCAGTTTGACTGCATTTTCCGGCAGAAAAAAGAGTACCGCGATCCCGGCAAACATCCCCAGCCAGGTTATCAGCCAGAATAATATGCAGAAAAATCCCGGTTTGTAATTATTGGACTTGTTACTCATAGCTCCACCTTGGGTCCTGTTTGCAGTTTGGACAAAAAAACCTCCGGCAGAGTTCCACCGGAGGTTTGGCAGGCAATATGCTTATCAGAGGTTCGCCAGCGCCTTGAGCAGCACCCCGGCAGCCACAGCCGAACCGATCACACCGGCCACGTTCGGGCCCATAGCGTGCATCAGCAGGAAGTTGCGCGGATCGCTTTCCAGACCGACCTTGTTGACCACGCGGGCGGCCATCGGTACAGCCGATACACCGGCAGCACCGATCAGCGGATTGATCTTTTCTTTGCTGCAGAGGTTCATAATCTTGGCAAAGATCACACCGGCACCGGTACCAACGCTGAACGCCACCGCGCCCAGCACCAGAATACCCAGCGTCTGGGTTTGCAGGAACTGGTCAGCCGAAAGTTTGGAACCGACCGAGAGCCCGAGGAAGATGGTAACGATATTGACCAGAGCGTTCTGCGCAGTCTGGTTGAGGCGTTCGACCACACCGACTTCGCGCATGAAGTTACCCAGCATGAGCATACCAATGAGCGGAGCAGCATCGGGCAGCAGGAAGGCGCACATCAGCGTGATCAGCAGCGGGAAGCAGATCTTTTCAATCTTGGAAACAGTACGAAGCTGTTTCATCTGGATCTTGCGTTCTTTTTCGGTAGTCAACAGCTTCATGATCGGGGGCTGAATGATCGGCACCAAAGCCATGTAGCTGTAGGCCGCCACGGCAACCGCACCCAACAGAGAGGGCGAAAGTTTGCTGCACAGGAAGATTGAGGTCGGGCCGTCAGCACCGCCGATGATACCGATGGAGGCAGCATCTTTCAGGTTGAAAGAAATACCGACATAGTTCAACAGCAGCGCACCCAACAGTGCAAAGAAGATACCGAACTGGGCAGCACCGCCCAGCAGTGCGGTTTTGGGGTTCGCCAGCAGCGGACCGAAGTCGGTCATAGCACCGACGCCCATGAAGATCAAGAGCGGGAACACGCCGCTGTTGATACCTACTTCGTAGACCATACCCAGCAGACCATTCGGGCCGGAAATACCCGCCAGCGGAATGTTGCTCAACAGCGCGCCGAAACCGATGGGCAGCAGCAGCAGCGGTTCAAACTCTTTGACCACTGCCAGATAAAGCAGGATGATCGCAACAATGATCATCAGAACTTTACCCCAGCCCAACACCCAATCAACCTTGTTTTTCTGGATCAGGTCATTGATACCGGTGCTTTCCCACAGGCCTTTGAACATTTCGCCCATGGAGCCGAGGCCTTTATCACCTTTCTGGGATTCGACCGAGTCATGCACCAGAACCAGCGGCATGAACACACCGATTTCTTCGCCCGGATTGATCTTACCTTTTTTGACCAACTCATTATTCACAGAAATGAATTTACCGGGGAGCATCTGCTTGACCTTGGCCTTGGATCGGCCGGGGACCTTCAGGTTCATCAGTTCCTGACCGGGTTTGACCGGGGTTTCTTTGGTCAGCGACCAGCTGTAGATAGTGGCAGCTTTTTCGCCGGTATAGACGATCTTGATCGAACCGTCGGTCTGTTCTCTGCCCGCAAACAACACATCACCTCTGGTGTAGTTCATCTGCGCACAATCTTCGATTTCGACAGCAACAGACTTACAATCGGTTTTTTCTTCAGCCGGAAGCATCCAGGCAGCGCCCAAAGCCAACGCAAATACCATTAAAAATTTCATCATTACAGATTTCATATTTCAATACCTCATTCCATAGTGGCAACCACATCATCGGCAGCCAGCACATCACCGGCATCGACTTCGATCGAAGCGATCACACCAGCTTTATCGGCTTTGATTTCCTGTTCCATTTTCATGGCTTCCATTACCAGAATCACATCGCCTTCAGCAACACTGTCGCCGGCAGAGGCAACGACCTTCACAACCGTACCCGGGAGCGGGGTCTTGATTTCGTGACCACCGGCAGCACCGGCAGCGGCCGGAGCATCAGCGGCAGCCGGAGCAGCCGGAGCCGCGCCTTCCACCGTGATAGTGGCAACTACATCGTCAGCCGCCAGAACCGCACCGGCTTCGGCGGGCAAACTGGCAATCACACCGGCTTTATCAGCCTTGATTTCCTGTTCCATTTTCATGGCTTCCATGATCAGGATCACATCGCCTTCGGCCACGGTATCACCCACGGAAACAACGTGTTTGACCACGGTACCCGGGAGCGGGGTCTTGACTTCGTGTTCAGCACTGGCACCGGCAGCAGCGGCAACCGGAACTGCAGTACCTTCTTTGACACTGACTTTGTAGGCTTTGCCGTTGACAGTAGCGGTATAAGTATCGCCGGAAGCATCGACCTTGACGGCGATGGCTTTGCCGTCAACCGTAGCGGTGTAAGCGCCGCCCTTGGCATCGGCCTTCTTGGGTTTATCGGCTTCTTTGTAACGGATACCCATGGGCTTGTTGCCCAGCAGGAACTGCAGACCTTTTTCGTCGCAGGTACCGACGATGAAGATGTTTTCTTCGGTTACCGGCAGGCCGGCTTCTTCCAGACGCTTGGTCATCGCGGCCACACCCAGTTTCGGGTTGCGGTCGTTGATGGCGTGGACGTCTTCGGTGGTGGGTTCAAGACCGAGCTGTTCGCTGGCCAGTTTGACGATTTCCGGATCCGGAGCGGCCGGAGTTTTGCCGAAGTAGCCCAGCACCATCTTGCCGTAGCCTTCGGTGATTTTCTTCCACGGGCCCTGCATGGCGTTGGCAAAGGCCTGCTGGAAGTAGAACTGGGAAACCGGGGTAACGGAAGTACCGAAACCACCCTTGGCCACCACTTCGCGCATGGCGGCGATGGCATCGTCGTATTTATCCAGACAGTTGTTGTCGCGCATCATCTGGGTGTTGGCAGTCAGCGCACCGCCGGGCATGGGCGAGAAGATGATCTTGGGGCTGACTTCCATGGATTCCGGCGGAATGAAGTATTTGCTCATGCAATCTTCAAAGACCTTTTCGGCCTTGATGATCTTTTCCGGGTCGATGCCCATATCGAAATCAGTGCCGCGCAGACGGTGCCACATAACGAGGATATCCGCTTCGCAGGTACCGCCGGACATGGGAGCCATGGCCAGGTCGATGATGTTGGCACCCGCTTCGATAGCCGCCATGTTGCAGGCCACTGCACTGCCGGCGGTATCGTGGGTATGGAACTGGATGGTAACATCGTTGCCCAGCAGAGCGCGGGCCTGCTTGATGGTTTCGTAAACAGTCTGGGCGGTCGCGGTACCGGAGGCATCTTTGAACGCAACGCTGTCGAACGGAACACCGTCATCGAGGATGTTTCTCAAGCTGTCGATGTAGAATTTGGGGGTGTGGGCGTAATCTTCGTTGAGGCCCGGAGGCAAGCTCATCATGGTAACAGTTACCTGATGTTTGCAGCCGTATTTGGCGATGGCGCGGCCGGAGACGGCCAGGTTGCGCACGTCGTTGAGAGCGTCGAAGTTACGGATGGTGGAAACGCCGTGTTTCTTGAACAGTTTGGCGTGCAGTTCGATCATATCTGTGGACTGGCTGATCAAACCGACCACGTTGGCACCGCGGCTGAGGGTCTGCAGATTGACATCCGGACCGACCACTTCGCGGCACTTGTCCATCATATCAAAGGCATCTTCCTGACAGTAGAAATAGAGGCTCTGGAAACGGGCACCGCCGCCGATTTCGAAATTGTCGATACCGGCTTCTTTAGCCGCGGCCAACGCGGGCAGGAAGTCTTCGGTCTTAACACGAGCGCCGACGCAGGACTGGAAACCATCCCGGAAGGAGCAATCCATGAAACTGATTTTTTTCATTGCTACAAGAGTCCTTGTTTTATGTTAATTTTTGATTTGATCCGAATTACTTGGTGTGCGCTTTGACAGCGGCAACAGCGGCGGCGGCCAGCGCGGCATCATTGCCGGCAGCGGCTTTTTTGGCTGCCGGCTTTTTGGGCGCAGCGGGAGCCGGTTCAAGGAAACGCGCCTTGGCCAGCGGAGAAAGAAGCTTGGACATGAGGTTCATCAGAATTACCATCAAGATCAGGAATACGAGTACAGTGACCATACCCATAACCATGAGCTTGACGCCATCAAGCATAAGTTCAGCCATAAAAGTTTGATCCTTTTAGCATTGTGCAGCCAGATCCGTCCTGCGTTCTGGGATCCGCCGTCAACGGCTCCGACTGCGGTTGTTATTTACTTACTTTTTCAAGTTTTTTTGATTTTCAGATCATTCCGGACTTCCGGCCGGCGCGGGCCAGACGCACCGACTCGCGGTTCACGCTGACATCGCCGCAGTAGTAAGATTTTTCGCGACCTTGAGCATCGCGCATGATCAAAGCTCCGTCATCACCTATTCTGCTCACAACACCGGCAACACTCTTGTTACCGCCCATTTCCAGAACAAGTTCCATACCAACAACTTCGTTGCGCTCCTGCCAAAGGGCAAAAAGATCCCTGCTGCAAGACATTCCCATAATATAGTACATTTTTGCACTTTTTGCCAGTTTTGAAGCGAATTTTTCCGGATTTATTTTGCCATATCCGGCACTGGCAGCCGGCTTGTCAATGGCGCTCAATTGTTCCGGCGAAAGCGCCAGATTCACCCCCAGCCCGACGGCTATGCAGCGGGTTTTATCCGGCAAAAGCACACTCTCGGAAAGGATTCCGGCTAATTTGGCATCATCCACATAAAGGTCGTTGGGCCATTTCAGCCATACATCCACCTCCGGAGCCAGCTCGCGCAGCACATCCAGTGCCGCCAGCGAAACGACCATCGTCCCCAGAAAGGGATCGGGGAGTTTTTTCATCAGCAGCGTTCCGAAAAAGTTGCCGCGCATTGATACCCAGCGCCGATCCAGCCGCCCCCTGCCCGCGGTTTGCACATCGGCATAAACCAGCGCGCCATCAGGCAGCTCCAGAACGTGTTGTTTGACAAAATTATTGGTCGAATCAACTTCTTCGAGGTGGTACAAAGTTATATCAGCATGGTGCAGAGTATCGTCCATAAAGACCTCATTTGCAATCATCTGCATCCGGCTTATTGTTTTTGCGCAGCCTTACCTGCCGGAAAAACTCTTTGATCAAAGCGCCGCACTCGTCTGCCAGCACGCCGCCCTTGACTTCCACCTGCCAGAGCATACCGGGAAAATTGGTTACATCCAGCGCCGAGCCGCAAGCTCCGCTGCGGGGATCCGGCAAGCCGAAAACCACCCGCTTGACCCGGGCATTGACACAAGCACCGGCACACATGGCGCAGGGTTCTTTAGTCACAAAAAGCTCCACTTCCTCCATGCGCCAGTCGCCCAGCGCGGCGGCCGCCTGGGTCAGTGCAAGGATCTCGGCATGAGCGGTGGCATCTTTAAGTGTTTCGACCTGATTGTAGGCTTTGCCGACGATTTTTGTACCGTACACCGCCACAGCGCCGACCGGGACTTCGCCGGCGGCAAACGCATTTTGCGCCTCGGCCAGCGCCCGGAGCATAAAAAACTCGTCGTTGAGCAGACTTCTCACTTGATCCTGACCTCGGATTCGGTAATCGCGTTTTTAGTGTGCCAGAAGCGGAAGCGGACAAAATGATCCTGATAGTTGTAGTAAAAAGCGATCTCATCGCCATACTCAATACTGCGGGTGGTCAGTGCATCCCGTACCAGAAAGATCTGTTCAAGCGTTTCCACGCTGCGGGTCAGCGAAAAATCCACTCCTTCGGCCAGCCGTTTGGCGGCCTCGTACTTTTCGCGCGAGTTGGTACGGTAACGCGGATCCTGCAACACGCTGATTTCGGGGGCAAAAACCGTCAGCATTTCGATATCTTCGGACAGCATCTTCTTGGGTTTGCTGCTGGCACATCCGGTAACTCCGGCGATCAAAACGGCGCATACCAGCGATAAAATCAACTTTTTAAGCATAAAAACCTCCTTGACAGATAATATATTTTCTTTATTTTAACACAAAATAAGTGCTTTTTCAAGTTTTATCGGCAAGTTTTGGCGTCAAAAGTAAAATATTTTGCCAAAAATGAGCGTAAAGTCTTTGACTTTTTGCGCGTTTGCGCTATAATGATAGAGTGTGTAACTTTTTTTGCCGGTTTTATTGCCCGGCAGAAAAGAACTAAAAATCAAGTAAAGGAAACAGAAAAATGAAACCTTTGAGCAAGATCTCCCCGGATTGGTGGGACTACACAACTCTTGACCGCGAAATCCTCGATGAAGCCGCCAAGATCACCATTGATACGTTGAAAAGCTATGAACGCCCCGGCTTCAAGATCAATATCTACGATACGCTGCAGGAATTCTACGCTGCCGAAGCTCTGGAATATGTGAAAGTCTGGAAGCAGGCCACTTCCTCCAACCCCGTCGGTCTTTGCGGCCCCATCGGCCCGACCGAACAGCTGCCGATCGTGGCGGAAATCGTCAACGCGCTGGATATCAACCTCAAAAACTGCCACTTCTGGGGCATGGACGAATGGATCGTCGACGGCAAAGCTGCCGATATGAATTTCCCGCTGGGCTTTGCCAAAGCGGATATGGAACTGTGCTTCAACCGCATCCGCCCCGAACTGCGTATGCCCATGGAAAATTTGCACTTCCCCAGCGAAGATCCCACTGAATATATCAAGTCCTGGGATCAGGCCCGCTGCCTGCTGATGCAGGGCGGTCAGGGCGAAACCAAGCACTGGGCCTTCAATGACCCGGTCAAACGCGTCGGCCAGTACAAAGATGAACCGCCGACTCCGGAAGAGTACCGCCAGCTCTCCACCCGTCAGGTGGAACTGCACCCGATCACCCTGATCCAGAACGCCCGTACCTCCGGCGGCGGTACTGTGCAGAACGTGCCGACCAGCGCGATAACGGTCGGCCCGGTCCAGACCTGGAAGGCGGAAAATGTTTCGATCTGGCACCCCGGCCACCACGACAATCCGTTCGGCCAGCGCCTGACCACCTACATGATCAGCCGCAAGATCGCGGACAGCCGCGTGCCGATGTCGCTTTTGAGCGATCACCCGTCGGTGATCTTCAACTTCTACCGCGGCGGTTTCGGCGTCTGCGGAGTGGAAATGCATTGATCTTAAGCACGAAAGCGTAAGAAAAAATGGCTAAAACTGCATTTGCAATCGCCTGTCATCCCGACGATATCGACTTCGGGATGTCCGGAACGCTGATGATGCTCAAAAAAGCCGGCTACGAAATCCACTACATGGATGTGGCCAACGGCAGTCTGGGCACAGCAGAATACACTTACGAAGAAATCGTGCGCATCCGCCGCGAAGAAGCAATGAACTCGGCCAAAACTATTGGTGCGGTGTTCCACGAAAGTCTTTGCGACGACTTGCAGGTTTATTACACCCACGAACTGTTGAGCAAGCTCGTGCCGGTGGTGCGCGAAGTCGCTCCGGAAATCATTCTGACCCACGGGCCGTATGATTATATGGAAGACCACACCAATACCGGCCGGTTGGCCGTATCGGCAGCATTCTGCCGCGGTATGCAGAACTTTTTGTGTGCCACTCCGGCAGAGATCGTTACCAACGATGTCCGGGTCTATCACTCCATGCCCCACAGTCTGACCGATGCCATGCGCCGTCCGGTGATTCCGGAAATCTACGTCAACGTGGAATCCGTGATCGATCAGAAGGTCGCCGGTCTGGTCTGCCATGTCAGCCAGAAAAACTGGCTCGATGTCAGTCAGGGCAAAGATGCTTACATCACTGATTTGCTCAACAAGGGCAAGCATTTCGGCAAACTCTCCAAGCACTTTGAGTATGCCGAAGGTTGGGTACAGCACAGCCATGTGGGCTTCTGCGCGCCGGATTTCAACCCGCTGGTCGATGCGCTCAAAGCCGCTGGCGATGTGTACGTCGATCCGGAGTACGAAGTCCGTCTGCAGAACGGCACGCTCTGAAACTGAATCATTGCGATCAAGCACCGTGGGCTAACACTCACGGTGCTTTTTTAACCGGAAAATTTTATATGTGTCAACTTGATCAAGTCCGCAAAACTGCGCTGCAGGCGATTGAAAGCGCGCAAGATAAAATCATCGCGGCCGGGCGCTTTCTCTGGAAAACACCCGAACCGGGTTATCGGGAATTTGCCACCTCAAAATTCATTACCGGCGAACTCCGCAAGCTGGGATTGGATGTCAAAACCGATCTGGCGCTTACAGGTTTCCGTGCCGATATAGATACCGGCCGTCCCGGTCCGACGCTGGCGATCGCAGGCGAACTTGATTCGCTGATAATCCCCAATCACCCGGCAGCTGATCCACTTACCGGTGCGGTACATGCCTGCGGTCATAATACCGGCGGAGCATGTTTGATCGGCACGGCCATAGCCCTGCTCGCGGTCAAAAACGAACTGTGCGGCAAGATCGCTTTGATCGGTACTCCTGCCGAAGAAGGCATCGAAATGAACTACCGGAAAAGCCTGATCGACTCCGGTAAAATTCAGGCGATCGCCGGAAAATCGCAGCTGATCCTCGAAGGCGTGTTTGATGATGTGGATATAGCTTTTATGAATCATTTGGGCACAAGTTACGGCTTTTGGGATCACAATGGCGCAATCAACAAAAAACTGACTTTCCGCGGGAAAAGTTGTCATGCCGCCCGCCCGGAAGGCGGAAAAAATGCCCTGAATGCCGCCACACTGGCGATGAATGCGATCGCGTTATTGCGTGAGTCGCTGGGGTACAATGATAAAATCAGGATCCACGGTGTAATCACCCGCGGCGGCGATGCGGTGAATGTGATCCCCGACACAGTTGCCATGGATTACATGCTCCGGATGCCGCATTTGAGTGATATGCTCGAACTCAACGAGAGGTTCGATAAGATCGTCATGCACGCGGCTAAAGCCGCCGAGTGTGAAGTTTCGATTGATACACTCAATGGCTACATGCCGCTCTATGATGATATTGAGCTGGGCAAGATCATGCAGGATGTGGTAACATATCTTGAGCCGGAAGCAGAATTTGGGTTCAATCCGGAATTTCTGACCAGCAGCACCGATATGGGTGATGTTGCCACGGTGATCCCCTCGCTCCACGGCTATGTTCCCGGCCGCAGCGGTGCGGGCCACGGCGTGGATTATGCCATTACCGATGAGTATTCAGCTTATGTACGCAATGCGCAAGTTGCGACCCTTATGGCAGTGGAACTGCTGGGCAATCAGGGTGCTGCCGGTAAAAAAATCGCGGCAAAAAAATCTTCGCTCATGCCGATAAAAGATTATATAGCTGCGGTAAAAAAAGTCAATCGCACAGTCAAATCCGAAGAATTAACTGTTTATGAGCAAAAGTATTGAAAGTTTTTATGAAGCGCTCGCCGGGGCCGATAAAGTGATGGTTTTGACCGGAGCGGGCATTTCCACTTTATCCGGCATCCCGGATTTCCGGGGAGCCATGGGGTGTTATCAGAATAAATGGCATGGTATGGAAGTGGAAGAGATCCTCTCGCTGCCGTGCTTTAAAAAACACCCCGAATACTTTTATGAGTGGGCGCAGACTTTTGTTTACGGCGTGGGCGATTATGAACCGAATATCGTGCATAAAACGCTGGCTGCATGGGAACAACGAAATTTGATATGCCGCACTTATACCCAGAATATAGATATATTGCATCAACACGCCGGCAGCCGACGGCTGTATGAACTGCACGGCAGTCCGGCCCATCACCATTGTATGCAGTGCGGAGAATACTTTGATTACGATTTTGTAGCGCCTCTGGTCCATGCCGGTACGTTGCCGCGCTGCAGCCAATGCGGCGGTGTGATCAAACCGGATATTGTTTTTTACGGCGAAAATTTGAACCGCGAACTGCTTGAACAGGCGTTCAATGATTTTGCTTCAGCCGATCTTGCACTGGTACTGGGCAGCAGCCTGACCGTCAATCCGGCCGCAGTTTTACCGCAATATACCTTGCGCTCCGGCGGAAAACTGGCTATTGTCAATATGCAGCCGACCAACCTCGACCGTTTTGCCAGTTGGAAGTTCGACGACTTGCGCCTTACCTTTGAAGAACTCGCTCGCCTTACCAGTTTATGATCAACTGCCCCGTCGAACGTTCCATACGCAAACGGCGGCCGAAGGCCTGACTGACAGCATCGGCAGCCTCCGGCGCCGCGGGATTGCCGCAATAAAGCAAAGTACCGGCGTGCATTATCAGCATTTGATCCAGAAACTCCGGCGCGGCATATAAATCGTGAGCCACCATAATGATACAGCGCTGCTGTTCGTGCGCCAGATCACGGAGTTTTTCATACAACTCCAACTGCCGCGTCCAATCCAGCGATGAGGCCGGTTCATCCAACAATATGTAAGGTGTATCCTGGGCCAGCACCCGCAAAAGTTTCACGCGCTGCTGTTCGCCGCCGGAAAGCTCATTGAACAGGCGGTCTTTCAGCGTTTCGGCCTGCCACTCGTGGAGCAAACGCGCGATGATCTCCTGCCCGTCATCGCCCCACACATAGCGCCCGAGCGCGATCGAGTCGCGCACGGTAAACGGCAGCGGCAGTTCATTTTCCTGTGCAGCAAAAGCCAGTAAACGCGCCCGTTGACGGGAATCAAGATCGTTGATACGTTGCTTGTTGATCTTTACATCAAGTGATTTATCCAACATTCCGGAGAGCGCTTTGAGCAAAGTGCTTTTGCCGCTGCCGTTGCCGCCGAAAATACCGTAAAACCGCCCCGGAACAAATTCACAAGAGATATTTTTCAGAACTTCCGCGCCATTACGATGGTACGCGTAAGTTATATTCTGCGCCACCAGACTCATTGCTCACACCCCCCGGAATTACTTTTTAATCTGCCGATAACGAGCATCAGGAAAAACGGCGCCCCGATCACCGAAGTCAGCACCCCGATCGGTACTTCCAGCGGATAGAACAATACCCGCCCCACCCAGTCGGCCGCGATCATCAACCATGCACCGATCAGCACTGCGCCCAGCAGATGAGTCCGGAATTCACCGCCGAAAATCCGTCTGGCAATATGCGGAACCAGCAATCCGACAAACCCGATCACACCGCAGTGGGCAACCGTTGCCGCGGTAGCTGCTGATGCAACCAACACGGCAATAACAATGACTCTGCGGGTATTGACTCCGGCAGCAGCAGCAGCAGTTTCGCCCAGATAAAGCATATTCATTTCGCGCCGGCCCCCCAGCAGTACGATGATCGTTATGCCGACTGCGGCCAGCAATATCCAGCAAGATTGCCAATCCAACCGCCAGAATCCGCCCAGCAGCCAGAAAACCACCCCCTCCAGCCGTTCGCCGGCCAGAAACAATATTCCGCTCATCGCCGCCGAAGCAAAAGCATTCAGGGCTATGCCCGCTAATAACAGCGAAGCGGTTTGCCGGTAGTTTTTGCCGATCAAAAGCAGTAAAAAAATCGCCAGCAGCGCCCCTGCCCCGCTGCCGCAAAGCATCAAAAGCGCTGAACCGCCGAACCATGCCATGACCACCACTGCCCCCAAAGCCGCACTGTTGACCGCCCCCAGCACATGCGGCGAACTCAAGGGATTGCGAAACAATAACTGCACCGTGCATCCGCTGGCGGCCAGCAGCATACCGCTGGCGGCAGCGCCCAGCATCCGGGGCAGCCGGATCTGCCAAAATATATCGCTTACGGCAGTATCAGTCGAACTGCCGGATAACTCCATTAAGAGTTCGGAGGCCGAAACCGCGCCGCCGAACAGCAGCGAAGCAGCGGCGCAAAGCAGCAGCACAACAATAACGGCAGAAAATTTTATTGCCAGTTTCAATGCGTTTATTCTCCGGCCACAGTTTTTACGCGGAACCGGTCATCGCGGCAAGCCAGATCCAACGCTTCAGCAGTGGTCAGATGCGATGCGGCCACATTTTTCAGATACTTTCTGCACAGTTGAGTAATCGACTCCATTTCTTCATCTTCCGGCCGCCGGTATGGTTCACCGGGTACGGGAATGTAACCCATGATGTGGAAAGGTATATCTTCGGACAAACTGCTCAAAAACTCCAGACAGCCTTTGAACTCATCTTCCGCAACCAAGCCGGGGATGTAGACCATGTTGGCCGCCAAAGCCATACCTTTTTTGAACGCATTGGCAAAGTTGTTGTAGATCAATTGCTTGGGGCGCCCGGTGATTTTTTCGTGCAGATCGTCGCTCCACGCTTTAAACCCGACATTGGCGCCATCCAGATTATCCATCGGCAGCATACTGCCGTTGGTATGACCGAGTTTGGTCATGGCTTTGAGTTCAGTTTTGGCAAACTGCAATATTTCGGGCAATTCTTTGGCTACGGTCGGTTCGCCACCCATAAAATAGACTTTTTCGGGCTGCAGTTCAAGCAAAACCTTTTTGATTTCGTCCACGCTCAAAAAACGCTGGGGTTTCGGGTGGGCAAAACCGGGCCGCCCCTCTGCACCGCTGCGCAATTTATAGCTGCAAAATGAACAGCGGAAGGTACATCCGTAATTGTGCAAAGTGGCAAACTTGTATTGTTCGTGCCAGGTTATCCGATGAAATGCCATAGTTTGATTTCCTTATTTATGATTCAATTTTTCCTTGATAAATCTTATCAATTCTTCCGGTGCGGCCCCTTCGCTGACCAGCAACCTTGGCACCGCATAAATACGTTGATTCCTGACTGCCGGTGTGTTGCGCAATGCCGGCCGGGCAGATAATTCTTCGCTCGCCCCGAAGCCATCCACATAAAAAATCACCTCCGGAGCGCCCGCGCAAACCGCTTCCGGCGCAACCGTTCCGCCCCGCGGAGCTTCTACCGCAAAAGTCAAATTGCAGCGTTTCAACAGTTGGCCGGTAAAACCATCGGTCGAAACACTTTTCCACGGCGCATAGAGTTCAAAATAAACCCGTTGTGCAGTCGGTTCAGCCGTTAGCGGCAAGTACACGGTTTGCTCATAACGGCATATAAGTTCTTCGGCACGCGCAGGCTTCCCGCAAAGCGCGCCGAGCGAACGGATCAACTCCGGATAATTTTCCAGCGTCAACGGTTCAACTGTGATCACAGCTATATTTTCCTGACGCAGCCGCTCCGCCAGCTCCTGCTGATAGTACCAGACTATGGCGCAGTTTATCCGGTGTTTTTTCAACACCTCCCGCGATACAGCGCTGCCGGATGCTACTGTCGGCACATCTTCAAATCCCGGCAGCATCCGGCCGTGCCGGTCAACAGCTGCGATCTTATCCTTGCACCCCAGTTCGCTCAAGATGCTGTTGGCTGCATTTACCCAAGAAAGTATGCGCAACTCTTCCGGCGGCGGCGGAGCAACTTCTTTACTCCGGCTGCAACCCGGCAACAACAAAGCAAGTATGACCAACAGCAGTAAATTACTCAAAATCTTCATAGGAGTCATTGTTGTAATCCCAGTAACGGCTGGGAGTGTGATCGTAAACCAAACCCTCCACATGGCCGTCAGCAAACGCCGCATTAAAGTTTTTGCTTTGATTGTGCCGTAAAGCCAGATAGCCATTGAATCCGCCCGAAATCACTGTTTCGCCATTCAAATTGCCCGGGCGGCCGACTCCGGCGGCACTTTGACCGATGTAATAAGAACCGCTGTCGGCAACGCTGATGAATTCACCCGGAGATTTTATCAGCGATACAGCAATACCGTTCCAGAGCAGATAAGGCTTTTTCCGGAAATCCGGATCGCGCCGGTAGGCCTGATTGATACCGTAACTCAAAGCAAAATCAACATCTTTCCAGATCTTTTTAGCGTCATCCGTGCGGCTGTCGGCAGGGCACAGCCAGACTTTTTTATCTTCCGCAAGATAGCCGGTAAGAGCATTCACCCAGCGGGCTTCTTTGCTCCACACCGCCGGGGTAAAACCGTAATCGTTGCTATACATACAGTAGGCAGTAGCGATTTGTTTGAGGTTATTTACGCACCCGACCGAACGCGCCCGTTCCCGGGCAGCCGAAAGCGCCGGCAGCATTACCGCCGCCAGAATCGCGATCACTGCAATTACCACTAAAAGTTCGATCAGGGTAAATCTTGGGGTCTTCATTGGAAAGCATCCTTGTTTTGCGATTTTTATTTGTATTACGATTTTTATTTTCGTAATACTATACAGCCTCAAAGCAGAAAAAACAACGTCAGAGTAAATATTTTTATTACGATTTTTATTTTCGTAATAATCAAAAGCATCAAATTCCACCGTCGGATTACAGCTGCATATAAAGTTTCTGATCCATCTTATTCCAGCCGGATACGCGGATCCATCCATGCGCAAAGCAAATCAGCCAGCAGATTTATCACCACAAAAAGCAGTGCATTGACAATGGTCAGCGCCTTGAGCAATGCCAAATCCGAATTGTTCAAAGCATCAATGGATGCACACCCCAATCCGGGGATCCCGAAGAAAGATTCCAGCAGCAGACTTCCGGTAAAAATAAACGGCAGCAGGGCCGAAGCCCGGGCAATGATCGGGATCATGGCATTGCGCAGCAGGTGCTTTACATACACTTTGGGTTTGGAGCAGCCTTTGGCCAGTGCGGTACGCAAATACTCGCTTTTGAGTTCATTGACAAACACTGTCCGGTAAAAACGCACCCCGCCGCCCAGACCGGAGATCACGCCCAGCAGCACCGGCAGAACCAGATAACGCAACGAACCCCATCCCCACACCGGGAATAAGTTCAAATAATACCCTAAAAACCACTGGCCGAAAATTATCAGCACCAGATAACTTATACTCATACCCGCCACCGACATCACCAGCAAAGCCCGGTCAACCAGAGTATCTTTGCACGCCACAGCGATCAAGGCCAGTGCAATCCCCAGCAGCAGTTCAAATACAAACACCGGCAGCATTACCGAAAGCGATGGCCAGATGCCGCGCGCAATAATATCGTTGATCGGTTCGCGGGTGGTAACCGTTTTGCCGAAGTTCAGAAAACTCACATAAGGAAAGGTCTCTTTGATATCCGCCACTTCCCGCAGCGAATTGATAAACTGGCTGTTGAACGCGTTATCCTGATAACGGAAAAACTCCACGTTTTTCAGGCGCAAACCGTGATCATCGCCGCCGGCAATGATGATTTTATCGGGGTTATCTTCGATAATAAAATCCGCACTTTCGAGCGAATCGTCCGCACAATCCCCTCCGCAAGAGTCGCGTAAATCCCGGCCGTTCAGAGTCCCCATGCCCGAAAAAGTTACCCGGCAGAGCACTTTTTCGTCAACTTCAAACCGGCGGTTGAATGTTACACTGCCGCCGGTAACATCCAGCACTCCGTTCCCCGCAAAGACATCCCCTTCGAGTATTACATCGGCCAGTTCCTTTTTGCCGGATGAATAATCAGCCGCAGCATAGACTTCGCTTTTGCGCCAGTGGCCGTAGAACATCGGCAGATCGCTTTTAAGCTCCCGCCGCATATTTTCGATTTCCAACGGCTTGGGATTTTTGCTCAACACTGCTGCCGCCGGATCACCGGCTGCCATCTGAAACAGCACAAAGGTCAACAGCATCACTCCCAGAATGACCAGCAGAGACTGACCGAGGCGGCGGAGAATAAAATTTAACATTTCTTATTAAAATCCTGCTTGCAAAATACCAAATCCGACGTAACTTAAATAATATAATACAAAAAAGAGAATTTTGCCATGTCCAAGCGATTATTACTGCATATTTGTTGCGCTCCATGCGCCTGCGGCTGTCTGGATCAGCTGCGGGAAGCCGGTTTGGAGTTTGCGTTTTACTTTTCCAACTCCAACTTGAATACGCCAGAAGAATACAATAAGCGCCTTGCAGCCGCTGAAATCCTGGCCGGGGCTGAAAATGTGGAACTCTTTATTGACCCGTACGACCACGCGTCGTGGTTGGAACGCACTCAAGATCTTGCCGCCGAACCGGAACGCGGCAAACGCTGCAGCATTTGTTTTGAATGGAGTTTAACGCGTGCAGCGCTGGCGGCCGATGAACTCAACTTTGATTTGTTCGCCACCAGTTTGACTGTAAGTCCGCACAAACCAAGCAAACTCATTTTTGAAATCGGCAGTAAATTTGCCAAATTTGCCGCCTATGATTTTAAAAAACGCGACGGTTTCCTGAAAGGCAACCGCCGCGCCGGAGAATTGGCGTTATACCGTCAAAACTATTGCGGATGCGAGTTTTCTTACCGCGACCGCTTCAGTCAAGCGTGATCAACTCGTAGGAATTTTTCCCCAGACCGATTTTTTCGGCATACGCAAGCTGTTCAACGCCGGCAAACTTTTTGCCGTGTTTAACGGCGACATCCCAGCAAGCCCGGTCAACCGCTACCGGATCCAGCGAGGCAAAAATACCTATATCGTGGATGCACGGCTTCATCGGCAGCGGTTCACAATCGCACCCGCGGGTGATGTTCAAGGCAAAGTTCACAAAAATATGCTGTTTATCCAAACAAGCTCCGTAAGCATATTCCACCAGTTTTTCGCGGAAAAACTTGCCCCGGAACAACGCATTGATCAGACCTTTCCACGAAAGGATCGAAACCGCGTGGTGTCTGCAAACCGAAAAACAAGCTCCGCACCCCAGACATTTGCTCTGGTCGATATGCGGCTTTTTGCCCAGCGTGATCGCATTGGCCTGACAGCGGCTTACGCACATGCCGCAACGCTTGCAAAACAATTTGCGGATGCGCGGCCGGACATTCATGTGCATGGCCAACTTGCCGCCCTTGCTGGCAAATCCCATACTCAACTGCTTGATCGCTCCGCCGAACCCGGCCAGAGCGTGCCCCTTAAAATGGCTCAAAACCAGTATTTGCCGGTATGACTCAAAGGCTTTGCCGAGCGAACACTGCTGAAAGTGCTTTTTATTTATGTTGGCCAGATAGTATTCGCCACCGGACTCGCCATCGGCGATTTCCACCGGCAGCCGGGTAAACCCGTGTTCGGCGGCCAGTTTAAGGTGTGAATCGCGTTTGAAGCGTTTGCCGCCATACAGCACTGTAGTTTCCAGAAAACGGTCAGCGCAGTTGCTTTTTTCCAGTATATCAATAATGCCGTTGTAACACTCCGGCTTGATATAAGTGCGGTTGCCTTTTTCGCCGAAATGCGTCTTGACCGGCACTTTCTCTGCCAAAACAACATTTTCTTCTTTCAGCAGGAACTCAAACAAGCGGGCCGCCCGGACGCTTATATCGGCGGTATCCTGACTTTTTACCGGTATAAAATAGACTTTGCTCATATAAAAATCCTGTAAATTGATCTGCATTCATTTTCTTTAACTGGTATAATATAGTACTATTTTTGATTTATTGCATGAAAAATCAATTTTTTTTATTTGCATTTCTCAAAATATGTGATTACCTTATCCGAGGAGCAGGAACCATTCAAATAAGGAAAAGTCTTGATGTTTGCATTGCCGGAAAACAAGTTTTGTGCTTTTTGGAAAAAACACCTCGTACCCGGAACCGGGTTTATCGGTATTACGCTGATCGTTACACTGCTGGCCATTGAGTTGTGTATTACTCCGGGGTGTCTGCAATATCAGGCGCCGGAGAGTGCCGGAAATCAAACTTTGACTTTGCCTTTCGGCAGCTGGCAATTGACCGGCAGCAGTGCGGCACAAAAACCGATTCTGCACATCATGCAGGATGGTTCGATCAGCGGTTTTACCGGAGTCAACACTTTTCAGGGGCGCTTGAACGGAAATCTTGCGGCAGGAGAATTCAGGGTCGATCCGGCGCTGGCGGTAACGCTGCGCATGGGGCCGGATATGGATCAGGAAAGAAAATTCCTGGAAATACTTCATCGGGCCGACCGTTGGCAGATTGCCCGCAGCGGCAGACTCAAACTTTACAGCGGGGATGTTTTATTGGCAGTTTTTGCTCCATCCGACAGCCACAAACAGGATGCCGGCAAACTTATTACTGAATAAAAAAGCTTTTTCCTGACTTGCAAAGCACTTTCTGGTGTGCTAAATTATACTTTGATTTTATTTTTTAATTCAATATCAAGGTAGTGTTTATGCGCACAAAGTTTGCTGCTTCTTTTATGGAAAAGCTGGAAAAACTGGTCAACGATCCATTCCGGACAGTCGTATTTTTTGCCGTTTTGCTGACGATTTTTTATACAGTACAATGCGCGTTGCTGCAAAATGTACTGGGCTTGGATGTACTGGAGGCTGTTTCGTGGGGGGCGCAAGGTACGCTTGGTAACGCCAAACACCCGCCGCTCTCCGGGTGGCTGGCTTACGGCATTTCGTTTATGGGCAACCATAAAGACTGGATCATGTATCTGGCAGCCCAGCTTTGTCTGGTCATCGGAGTAGTGTATATTTACCGCACGGCCAAACTCTTTTTCAACGACTATGCGGCCGGCACGGCGGCGCTCTTGAGTTATTTTCTCTTTTATTACAACCCCTCCGAAACCCGTTTCTGCACCTACCCGGTGGAAATGATGCTTGTACCGCTGGCCGGATATAACTTTTTCCGCGCTTTGCAGGAAAATAAACTTATCAACTGGATAGCATTGGGTATCTTTTGCGGAGCCGGCTTGCTGAAT
This sequence comes from Lentisphaerota bacterium, assembly GCA_015061695.1. Lineage (GTDB taxonomy): Bacteria > Verrucomicrobiota > Lentisphaeria > Victivallales > Victivallaceae > SIG78. The sequence goes on along the minus strand of SUWA01000031.1, from coordinate 6,243 downwards.
AAATACTCTTTTGCGCTGGTGCTGCTGGCTTTTGGTATAATAATGCTGCGCAGAAAATCCAATCGCCAAAGGTTGAAAAGCATCAAACCCTATTGTGCGGCATTGATCGTTTTACTGATAATAATACCGCATCTGCAATGGCTTTATGAACACGACTTTGTATGTTTAAAGCATGTAAGCAACCGTTTGAGCGATGAATACAAGTGGTATACTCCGCTGGTAACGCTGGCAACCGCACTCTACCCTTACGGCATGATGGCGCTGGTTTTGCTGCTGGCGCTGCTGCCGGATTTCCGTTCGCGCGGCCGGATCAGCATCCAAAAGCAGATCGGGTATGATGCCGCCTTGATCGCGCTGATCCCGGCGGCAGTGCTGGTCATACTCTCGTTTTTCGGCGATATAATCATGATGTGGTTCTGCAGTATGGCCTCGCTGACGGGCGTAATGCTGATAAGTTTTTTCCCGTGGGAAATCGACCGGAAATTTTTCAGCCGGGTGGTGGTGCTGCTGGCGCTGTTTTCGCTGGGCATGATGACCGGCACTACGCTTGATTTGCTGTGCAAAAGCCAACCGCGCGTTCACAGTGATCCGCAAAGTTATACCATTGCGGCACAGAAATTCAACAATCAATACAATCCGCTCTACAGGATTTCAGTGGTGGTTGGCACCCGTTTTGAGGCCACGTTGCTGGAAAAATATTTGCCGCATCACCCGCCGGCCTGCGAAGTGGATGACCCGGTGGCGCTGGAGCTTTACCGTAAAAAAATCCGTACCGAAGGCGCTTTGCTGATCGCACCGGGCAACCGCAAAGACCGCCCGCCGGAAAAAATCTTTGAAAACTTTTTCCAGGAAATCGGCTGCACCCAACCGGTGATATTCGAAAAACACACCTACTATTATCAGGCCAAATTCGGCAAAAAGAAGAAACGTATTTATTACCTCGGATTTTTGCCGCCGCAGGAGCCCTCGAACCGGAAGCCGGATAATGTCATCAATACCAATGTCCTGCCGGAGAAATAAATCTATGAAAATACTCAACGTTTGCTGCGGCGCGGTCGGCGCATGTTTTTGCGGCCGGCTGGCGCAACACGGTGCTGAAGTTGCGGTTACAGTACGGCGCGACCGGGAACTGATCGAACAGCAGGGATTCAGGATCAAAAGCATCGGCGGCGATTTTGTTTTCCGGCCGCAGGCAGTATTGAATTCAGCTGCGGAATACCGCGACCAGGCGGACTATGTGATTCTTACCAGTAAGGTGCTGCCCGGCGCCGATGCCGTGGAATTGATCAAAGCGGCCATCACTCCGCATACGGTCATTGTTTTGATCCAGAACGGGTTAGGCATAGAAGACGCGCTTCAGGCGGCCTTCCCGGACAACGAAATATTAAGCGCGGTTGCCTACATCGGCGTAACGCGTACCGCGCCCGGTGAGCTGGATCATCAGGGGGCCGGCAAGCTGATCCTCGGGCGTTTCGGCGGCGGCGCCAGTTCAGCCGGAGAAAAACTCTGCGCAGCATTCACCGCTGCCGGCATCCCGGCTGACTATACAGAGGATATTGCGTTTTACCGTTGGAAAAAACTGCTGTGGAATGTACCGTTCAACTCGCTCTCGGTACTCGGCGGCGGCTTACTGACTTGCGAAATGACCGATAACGGAGAAGTGGAAATGCTTTGCCGGAAACTCATGCAGGAAGTTATTGCTGCAGCGCACGCCTGTGGAGTTGAACTGCCGGATTCAATGGTGGAAGAAAACATTGTTTACACCCGGAATTTCCCCCCGTACAAAACCAGTATGCTGGTGGATTACGAGCATAACCGGCCGCTGGAAGTGGAAGCCATCGTCGGGTCGGTGGTCAGGCTGGCGCGCAAACACGCGCTGAACACTCCGCATCTGGAAACGGTCTATGCTATCTTGCAAGCCTTTGACCGCCACCGGCAGAATCAAATTTGAACCCATCACCCGGAAAGCTGAATAATATGAAACTTATATCCGCAATCGTGCTGACGGTCGGATTACAGCTGGCATTGCCGGCGGCGGATATAATTTGCACCTCCTACCCGGTATGGCTGCTGACCCGCGCTCTGACGCAGGATGTACCGGGGATCAAATTGCAGCTTATCCAACGTTCCGGCAGCGGTTGTTCGCACGAGTACACGCCTTCCCCGCAAGATATGCGCAAAGTTACCCCGCGCGGAGCGATCCTGATCGGCTGCGGAAAAACCGATGCGCACATACTTCAAGCCGCGCTCAAAGTCAATGATTCATTGCAGGTGATCTCTGCCGACACCCGGATAAATGCACCTGACGATCACACGTTTGCCAGTCCCCATACGGCCAGACAGATGTGTATAAATATTGCCGGAGAATTGGGCAAAATCGACCCGGCCAATCAAACGCTTTATCAAAAAAATCTGCATAATTTCTGCACCCGGCTGGATAAGCTCATTATCAAAGCGCAAAATCTCTCCGGGCAAGGCGATTATGTGGTGCTGCAAAGTGCTGTATTTATCAACCTTGCCATTTTGACCCAACGCAAATTTATACTCTTAAAGCATGAAAAAAGTGATTCCATGCGCCCCGGTGCAATGATAAAAGTGCTGAAAAGCGCCCGTTGCCATCATGCTGTAATGATCTGGGCCGAGCCGCACTCGCACGACAGTACCGTCAAAGTTTTCAGTCGCGAAAGCCGTCTGAAAAGTGTGGAACTCGATCCCCTGCTCTCCGGGCCGGAAAATCCGCCGCCGGACTATTATATAAAAGTAATGGACCGCAATCTTGATGCTATCGAAAGGAGTGCGCGCCGATGAAACATGATCTGCACCACTGCTGTTGCCCGGCCCATACTGCGATCAGGATCGAAAATCTCTCGCTGGTATTGAATGGCGTAACGATTCTGGACAATATCAATGCGTCGATCCCGCGCGGGGTCTGTACCGCCATTGTCGGCCCCAATGGTGCCGGCAAAAGCACATTGGCCAAAGCGCTGCTGGGGCATATACGCCACAACGGCCAAGTAACTTTCGGCAACGCAAACAACATCTTTACTACTCAAGCTCCGCGCTGGGGCTATGTGCCGCAAAAACTGCAGTTTGACCGCAATATGCCGCTTACCTGTGTGGAATTTATGGCTGCTTCGCTGACCTGGCGGCCGCTTTTTACGGGCATCAAACGTCAGGTGCGGAACCGCTGCACCACCATGCTGGAAGCTGTGGAAGCGCCGCATATAGCCGACCGCCAGCTGGGCAAACTCTCCGGCGGCGAAATGCAGCGGCTGCTGTTGGCACTGGCACTGCTGCAAGACCCGGAAATCGTGGTACTGGATGAACCGGCCGCCGGTATGGATTTTCAAGGCGAAAAACTCTGCTGCGGGTTGTTGGAAAAATTCCGTCAGGAGCGCCGTTTTACCCAAATAATGATCAGCCACGATTTATCGACGGTCGCGGCTCACGCCGCGCATGTTATAGCGCTGAATCACCATGTGGTGGCACAGGGGCATCCGGCCGAAGTTCTGACCCCGGAAAATTTGCAGACCCTCTTCGGCTTGCATGCCGGAAAATTTGAACTTGCCGACCATAAGGAGTTATGCTCATGCTCGAATCATTGATCAATAAAATATGCGCGTGGCTGGGTATGCTGCCTTTAGAGTGTATGCAATACCATTTTATGCAGATGGCGCTGCTGGCCCTGCTGTTGATCGCGCCGCTGACGGCTGCCGCCGGCGTACAGGTCATCAACTTCCGCATGGCGTTTTTTGCCGATACCATTGGCCACAGTGCATTTGCCGGTGCTGCGTTGGGGTTGCTGCTGCTGGGGCATGACGGGCCTTTATGGAGTATGCCGCTGCTGGCAATGCTGATCGGGCTGGGGGTGATGTGGCTCAAAAACAGCAGTAAACTTTCTGCAGATACGGTGATCGGAATATTTTTTGCGTTTATTGTTTCCGGTGGATTGCTGCTGACCAGCCGCAGTCACGAACTGGGGCACATGGCACAAAGTTTTATTTTCGGCGATATATTGCTCGTAAGCAGCGAAGATATCATCATGCTGGCAATATTGAATGTAATTTATCTATTCTTTAACATCTTATGCAGCAACCGGATGCTGCTGATCGCCATTGACGAGGATCTGGCCCGATCCTGCCGGATAAAAACTACTTTGTGCAGTTATCTGCATATCGTTTTACTGGCGTTGATCGTGATCATGAGCATCAAAGCCTCCGGGGTCTTGCTGGCCGGAGCGCTGTTGATCGTACCGGCTGCAACGGCTCGCAATCTGGCCGGACGGGCCGGATCGGTCGTACTCTATGCTGTAACTGCCGGATCGGTCGCTGCTGTAGCGGGTCTGTTTATTTCGGTCAACGAACAAGTCAATACGGCTTCCGGAGCAACCATTGTTATGGTTGGATGTCTGCTCTTTGCGGTCAGTTGCGCGGTCAAGGCTGTTCGCAGCCGTCTGGTGAAGTAAGTCTGCGCGCCTTACGGTCGATCATAAACATTTGCAAAGCATTGTAACTGTTGTGCCACAAAACATAGCTGATAACGCCCATTGCAGCCAGCGGCCCGGCGTAAGCAAATGCCAGATAAATCGTTAATGTGGTGTTTTTCTGCCCCAGGCTCTGACTGGCTTCGCGCCGCAAAGATTTTTCGCCCAGCCAATAACCGAGTGTAAAATTCACAATACAAATCACCAGCGCGATCAAAGCTGTTTCCAGAATCACCCAGCGCGAAAGCTGCGGATTTTCTTTAAGGAAATGCGCCGCCGAAGCGGCAATAATAAACAAGCACACGCTCCACAAACCAAAGGTGGCAGTCCCCAGTTTTTGCGGCCACTTTTGGGCTTCAGGATGAATCTTGCGCACGATCATGGCCAGAGCCAGCGGCAAAACCAGCAGTACGGCCAGCGTTTCGGCCACTTTAAGCATAAAGCTCCACGATGGGTTGCCGCAAACCAGCCCCAACAACCAGGGCAGCACCAGCGCAATGCCGACGTTGGTCGTTACAAACGAGGTTATTACATACCCCACATTGCCCTTGAGAAAACTCATCACCACTGCCGCGGCGGTCGCCGTGGGCGTGATCGCAACAAAAAATGCGGCCTGCGCCAGCGTTTTATCTTTGAACAGCCACCCGGCAAGATAATAACACCCGATCCCCAGCAGCAAATTGCCCAGCAGCAGCCAGCCGTGTGAGCGGCGCAGTTTCATTTCGCTCACATTCAAACGCAAAAATACCATGAACAGCATCACCATCAGCAGCCAGCGGATCAAAAAGTTCAGCGCATTGGCCTGTGGGAACAACATTCCCAGTGCCAGCGGAACAAAAATCATCGCCGGACGGATCAGAGTTTTAAGCATTTTATTTTACCTGCTGCATTTTATTTGGGGAAACAAAAAAGGCGACCGGAGCCGCCTTTTTCTGCAATTTCAACCGATAAATATCAGCCGTTGCGCTTTTCAAAGTCGCGCATGAAGTCGATCAGCGCATCCACGCCGGCCATGGGCATGGCGTTGTAGATACTGGCACGGCAGCCGCCGACGATACGATGACCTTTCAACGAGGTCAAACCGGCCGCGGTGGCTTCTTTGACAAACTGCGCATCCAGCTCTTCGCTGGGCAGGCGCCAGACCACATTCATGCGCGAACGGCTTTCTTTCTGCACCGGGGTGGTATAGTAGTCGGTGCTGTCCAGATAACCGTAGAGCTTCTCGGCCTTGGCATCGTTGAGCTTTTCAATCGCCGCAATACCGCCCTGCGCTTTGAACCAGTCGGTAACCAGCGCCAGCAGATAAATGCCGAAGGTCGGCGGAGTGTTGTAAAGCGAATTATTTTCGCTGTAAGTCGAATACTTGAGCATGGTCGGCAGGTTACCCGGAGTGCGTTCCTGCAGATCCTTGCGCATGATCACCACCGCCATACCGCTGGGGCCGAGGTTCTTCTGCGCACCGGCATAGATCATGCCGAAATCATTGACATTGACTTCGCGCGACATGATGTCGCTGGACATATCCGCGATCAGCGGCACGCCCGCCGGAGTCTTCGGGAAAACGCGGTACTGGGTACCGGCAACCGTGTTGTTGCTGGTAATGTGCAGATAAGCCGCATCCGCCGGGGTAGCTTCCCAGCCGGAAAATTCCGGAATGTAGGCGTATTTATCAGCCTTGCTGGAGCAGACGATTCTGGCATTGCCCAGATTGGCAGCTTCTTTGTAAGCCTTGTTGCTCCACACACCGGTATCGGCATAAT
>SUWA01000030.1 GCA_015061695.1 Lentisphaerota bacterium | reverse complement strand
TTCCATAGTAATTTTATTGTGCATCTGATCTTTCCTTTATTTTTTTGTTTGGTTACTAAAAAATAAAGGTCAGATGCACTTTTGTCAAACAACTCGTCCCATCACAAAATTTGGGACATTAACTTTTATTTACAAAAAATTGTACTATCGTATCAATTTTTCCGTCTGCCGCTCTATAATACGATAAAAAACCGCCGGCAACTTCCTCCGGCGGAAAATATCTTTTACAGGTTCAGTCTGTTACCAGACCTGCCCCTGTTTTTCAAAGTAAGCAGCCACATGCGGTACAATGGGTTTGATCAGCTTTTTGATGGCCTGGGCGTATTCGCGAATCTCCACTTGAGCGTGGTCGCTGTCGCGCAATTCAAGGAAGTGCAGCAGGTTGGAAAGATCCACCGTTCCCCAGAACGTTACCATCATATTCTGCGGCAGCACCCCGCGGGCCTGCTCGCGGCAGACGCCGCCATCCAGCAGTTTGTTATAAAGATCCAGACTCGCCTGATTGTGCTTGCGGATAGCTTCCACCAGTTCCGGAGCTTTGAAATCTTCGTCCACAAACGAGGCCTGACGGTTGTTCTGGCTCTGACGGCGGAGCTGGTTGGGCGCAAAACACTCCAGGTCGATCTCGGTATAGCGCCGGGAGATCTCGTTGTAGCTCCAGGTGCGGTGGCGGTGCCATTGGCCGCGGACAAACAGCGGGCAGTGGATGCTGAAGGTAAAGACCAGGTGTTCCAGCGGACTGGTGTGGCGGTTGGCGATCAGATACTCCATAAGCGCTTCGTCGCGGGCGTCGATCTCGGTCTTGATCTTGCCGAAACTGACCCGGGCGGCGTTGACGATGGTCGCTTCGCTGCCCAGATGGTCGATCAGACCGACCCAGCCCTGACCGTCAAGCACCTTGACATGATTGGCCGGCGGAACATTCAAATGCTGCATGGTAAAAACCTTTCCTTAAAGTATAAGATACAAAACTTTGATGCGTTTGAAAATTTAACACCACAGCGGCGTAATTTCAAGTTTTTTATATAAACTTTGTCAATATTGCCCAAAAAAACATTAAAATTCAAGGTTTTTGTAAAAATTTTGCGCTGCAAGATTGCAAAAATCGTTCAGCAGTGCTATTTTGTAGAACGCTGATTATTCCCGGATTGTATCCGGAACAGCGCAAAAGTTACAAAAATACAACCATATAACATAATAAAAACAAGGAGATTGTTAAAATGGCTCGTAAAGTGATTGTTGCCGGTAACTGGAAAATGAACAAAACCGCCAGCGAAGGTGTTGCCCTCGTTGAAGCGCTCAAACCGCTGGTCGCCGACGTTTGCGAATGCTGCGCCGAAGTGGTGGTCTGCCCCACTTTCACCACGTTGAGTGCCGTGGTCGAAGCCTGCAAAGGCAGCAATGTCAAAGTCGGTGCCCAGAACGTGCATTGGGCCGAATCCGGTGCGTTCACCGGCGAAATCTCCGCTGCCATGCTCAAAGAAGCCGGTGTTGAATATGTCATTATCGGCCACAGCGAACGCCGCCAGTATTTCGGCGAAACCGACGCCACGGTCAACAGCCGTTTGAAAGCTGCTGTTGCCGCCGGTCTCAAACCCATTGTCTGCATCGGCGAAACTCTTGAAGAACGCGAAGGCAACAAGACCGAAGCCGTGCTGGGCAAACAGCTCGAAGACGGCCTGAAAGATCTGGATAGTGCCACCGTCGGCGCCATGGTGCTGGCTTACGAACCGGTGTGGGCCATCGGTACCGGCAAGACCGCCACGCCCGAAATGGCGCAGGAAACTCACGCTTTTATCCGCAGCAAAGTCGCTGAACTCTTCGGCAAGGAAGCTGCTGAAAACGTCCGCATCCAGTACGGCGGCAGCATGAAGCCGGAAAACGCCGAAGAACTGGTCCGTCAGGCCGATATCGACGGTGGTCTGATCGGTGGTGCCGCGCTCAAGGCCGACAGCTTTGCCGCGCTGGTCAAAAATGCGATCAAAGGCGCCGGTTGCTGAACAGCTGCCCGGTAAATGATTTTGCCCCGGTTGCGGCCGGGGCTGAACTTGACAGGTGATTTTATGGAAGTAGTAATGACGATCTTGTACGCGCTGGTGATCGTGGTGGCCCTGTTGCTGACCATCCTGATTCTGATCCAGCCGTCCAAATCCGGTGGTTTCGGTGCTGTGTTCGGTGGAGTCGGCGAATCTGTGTTCGGTGCCCGCGCCGGCAGTCACCTGACCAAAGCTACCGTAGTTATGACGGTGATCTTTTTTGTGCTGGCGCTGGCGCTGGCCGCGATCATCGGGCATAACCGCAGCAGCAAATCGCTGACCGAAAAGTATTCTGAAGATACTGTTCAGACCCAGCCGGAACAGCCGAAAACTGACGCTGCTCCTGCGATGGGCGCCCCGGCGGCGGACAAAGCTCCGGCAGCGGAACCGGAAAAGAAATAATCAAAATATATGGCCGGTTTGATGGCAAACCGGCCTTTATAGTCCTCTGGGGTCGGCAAATTTCTTAAAAAAAATGGTGTTTTGCCGGGAGGAAAGCTGTTTTATTGCAGTTTTTTAGCGTTTTAAGGGCAAAATTAGTTGCAATATTTAAAAAAGTGGCATATTGTAACTTGGTTTGCTTTCCATGCATTGTATTTTAAATGGTTCTGGAAAGCGTATAATTTGCAAAAAAGATGGGCAGCGGCAAGTCAGGACGGATTTTTCCGGCGACCGGCAGCTGATAGAGGAAGGCGGCGGCACAGCCCGTGCAAGCGGGTTATGGCCGGAAACGTGAATCAAAAAAAAGCGCAGTAGATATGTCAAAAGAAAACACTATTCTTACAATAGATATCGGTGGCGCCTGTTTGAAAATGGCAGAATTTGCCGTTTCTCCGACTGGTGACGCGGTTACTCTTGAGCGTTACGCGATTCAGGAAATGTCTGCAGAACTTGCAGAAAGCGATTTTGCGGCGGCATTTGCTGAAACTTTTCAATCCATGATGCTGGAAAACGGTTTTGTTTCAACTCAAGTCCGTGTTTCCATAAGCAGTCTTCATGCGTTTCAGCGTTTGAGTAAGCTGCCTCCGGTACTCGGCAACCGTCTCCGTGCGGCCCAGGTGGTGGAAGGCGAAGCCAAACTGACCGTGCCGTACCCGTTGGAAGAAGTGATCTGGGACTATCAGCTGATCCGCCACCTCAAAGAGTTTGAAGTTGAATCCGGCGATGATTCCGAAGAAAAAACGATCGAAACCGTGGAAGAACTCGAAGCGTTCTTCGTAGCGGTCAAAGACGATCTGGCCACAGCGATCGCCACTACGCTGCTGGATATGGATATGGAGGTTCTCTCCATCGAAGTAGCGCCTACTGCCATGTATAATGCGGCCCGTGCCAATATGTTCGGCGAAGAATCCTGCGATATGATCCTTGACCTGGGCGGCCGCGGTTCAAATCTGATCATCCTCGACGGCAACCGTGTGTTTGTGCGTGCCATCCCCATCGGCGGCCACACCATAACCCAGCAGATCGCCAAAGAATTCAATATCAGCAGCGCCGATGCCGAAGAAATGAAGCGCAAACACGGTTTTGTAGCACTGGGCGGTGCTTACGAAGATTCCGATTCCGAAGTTGCGGCTACGATCTCCAAGATCGCCCGTAACGTTATGACCCGTCTGCACGGGGAAATCAACCGTTCGATCAACGCCTGGCGTTCCATGCACGGCGGCAACCGTCCGACGACGCTTTCGATCACCGGCGGCAGCTCGATCATACCTTATGTACCGCACTTTTTGAACGAAAAACTTCATCTGGAAGTAAGCTTTTTGAATACCTTCCCGGTGATCGGCATCAGTCCGGAAGTGGATAAACAGCAGTTGCTGGAAGTTGCGCACCTGTTCCCGCCGATGATCGGTATGGCGATCCGTAACATCCGCACTTGCCCGATCGAAATCTCGCTGACGCCGAAAATCATCCGCTCCACGCGCGAACTGCAGCGCAGAAAGCCCTACTTCTACGCCAGCGCCGCTTGCGCACTGCTCTGTATGCTGATCTTCTATCTGGGCTTGAGCAAACGTACTGAACACGATAAGAAACTCGCTGACGATGCTGCCGGCCTCATCTCAATGGGGGAAGGCATGGCCCGGCGGATCAAAAGTCAGCAAAATAAACTGGACGAAATCAAAGGCCGTTACGACCACTTGAATGATTCTGTACAAGCCCGCGTGTCGTGGGGCAGCGTGCTGAACGATTTGCAGAAACATACTCCCGCCAATATGTGGTTCACCCAGATCGACGGTATCAAGGAATTCAAAACCGGCGAAGAACCGCCGCCGGCGAATATGGGACCGGACGGCATGGGCGGTATGCCCGGCGGTGATCCCAACGCCATGGGCCCGGGTGATCCGGGTATGGACCCGGCCATGGGCGGCATGGATGGGCCTTACATTCCGCCGGAAGCACCCAACGAAGTAGCCTGGCTGCGTTTGCGCGGTCACTCAATGGTATCCGGAGATGACAACGGTCCCGAAAACATTGTTTTCAAAGAAAATCTGTCTAAATCTGAATACTTCGATATGCAGGAAGATGACAACTACCGCATCGTGGCCCAGCAAGCTACCGCCGGTCAGAACAATGTTACGAGCTTCATTATATATGTCAAGCTCAAAAACCCGATCAAGCAGCAATAAGGTGATAATATGCAACGGTTTATAAAAAAGAATCTGTTCCTTGTCGGTGTGATCGGCATCTCCGGTGTCGGTATTCTGGTGCTGCTGGTGCTTTCCGCCATTCAGTACTTTGCCATGAGCGATGCGATCCAGAAGACGGAAGAACTGCGTAAGACCAACGATAAACTTATGGGTTTTCAGGTAATGCCGGATGGTCGTCGCAGACCGCCGCGGCCGGATTTTGTGCCTCCGGTCAAGGAGAATGAAGACCTGCTGCAAAAAGATATTGACGGCTATGGAGAGAAAGAAGTCGAATTGCGTAAATACTTTGGCCAGCCGTTTTATCCGGCGCTGGAGGAATTCTGCAAGGAGCTGACTCCCAAAGCGACTGCCGCCAAAAAGAAAAAAGGCAGCAAAAAGCAGGATGAAGCCCAAAAGATCACTCCGGAAAAGATGCGCGAACTTTTCAATCTTTTCTGGGAAAATAATAAAAACGCCAACAGTACCAACCGTCAGAACATCTGCCGTAACTTTGCCAAATGGGGCGCCAAAGAAAAACATTGGACCAGCTCCTCCTGGGAAGAAGCTATGGTAAAGTTCCGCGAAGAAGCGCAGAAGAATACCGAAGAAGTCATTACCGACAGCAACTTTGAAGATATTTTTCTGGCCAGCATCGGCGTTCCGCGCGAAATGAGCGAAAGCGATTTGGAATTTTTCAAATCCAAGATGCAAAAGCGCGTGGTCGAAATGTTCAAGGATAATAAAAACGCTCCGATGGACGTAAAATGGATCAACTTCCATGAACAGCTGGCCATTGATCCGCTGCGAACCAACGAAGATTTTCAGGACAATTTTGACCGCGATCAGAACAAAGACAATGCCGAAGGACGCACCGAACGCCGTTCGTCCAGCACTCCCTCCGGCGGGATCTCCGATGGCGGCAGCACCCCTGATGACAAAGATAAAGAGGGTCCCACCGCAGCCGATGAAGTCCGCCATTGGGAAATCATCTGCGACCTTTCGCGCCGCATCTGTCAGGCCAAACTCAAGAATCTGGAACGTCTGGCTTTTGCCGATTTGCTCGGCCGTAAGATCGATGATGAAAACAAGAAGTGCCGTTTCTACACCTACACTTTGACCGTCAGCGGTACCGAACAGAGTGTGCGTAACTTTATGAACCTGTTGAACGAAGCATACAAAGATCACCGCGTGTATGTGATCAGAAATATGTCGCTTGCCAAACAGGAAGACCAGGTGCAGGACGTGATCGACGCTGAAAAGATCAAAGCCAAGCGCAGCGAAAAGACCAGCAATACGATGACCACTAACGAGAATATGCAACCTTCTGCCGGTCTTGACTCTTCTGCCGCTCAAACCGTTACCATTGATGAGTTTGAAGATGAATACTTCATTGAAAAGGGCGAACTGCACGAATGTGTTGCCGGCCGCAGTCAGCTGGTTACAGTAACCTTTACACTCGACTACGTCGTTTACGACAACACCATTGATTTGAAGAAGAAATGAGGTCAAAGCCATGAAAGAAATACTCAAACAACATTATGAAAAGGTGGTGCTGGCAGCGTTGGCCGTCGGCTTTCTGTGTTCATTGCTTTACCTTATCAACATGCTGGAATCGGCCAAAAGTACGACTGCCAAAGACCTGAAGTTTGAACCGGGTAAAGAACGTTATAAAACGCAGGATTTCAAGAGCGACCAATACAAGATCAAACATATTCTGGGCGATGTTGCTGTTTGGTCAGTGCGCAGTGCAGCCGCCAATGTCCAGGCGGCGGTCAATGCCGCTGATGCAGAAAATCAGGATGAAAATTCAGGTAAAGAAGAAAACAGTGTTGTTGTGGAGTGGGAATACACCAGCAATATCGTCCACTGTCTTTATGCGGATTGCAACCGGTTGATCAATTTGAGCGATGACGAGCTTAAAGCCTATAAAAAATTCCGTGAAACGTTGGCCAAAAGCAAGGAAGAAGCCGCAGACGATGCCGGTCAGGGCAATAAAAAAGCATCTGCTAAAAGCAAAAAACAGAAAAAAGCGGCTTATACTTCCTGCCCGCACTGCAAACGCCCGCAGAATGTTGATGCGGTAGAAAAAACTTTTGCCGACAAAGATAAAGACGGTATGCCCGATAATTACGAACAGAGCAACCTTTTGGATCCGAAAAAGAACGATGCCGCGCTGGATGCCGATGGCGACAGCTTTACCAACTTGCAGGAATATCTGGCCGGTACCAATCCGCAGGATGCCAAAGATAATCCGATGATCTACTCGTCGGAATTGATGGTGCCGATGAAGGCGCTGCGCTGCGAACACCCGGATTGCCGCAAACTCATTCCGTGGAGTGTGGCGCAAGGCAAGATCGGCAAGCATCTCGGCCGCCATATCTGCCCGCATTGCGAAAAAGAACTGGCCAAGCCCGGCGATCCGCCGGACTACGAAGTGGTGATCGCCACCCGTGACCGGGATAAAGACGGTATGCCCGATGTGTTTGAAAAACGCTACGGTCTGGATCCGAAAAATCCCTCCGATGCCGATACGGATAAAGATAACGACGGTTTTTCCAACTTCTGGGAATTCTGTATGGATACCAGTCCGGATGATCCGAAAGACCATCCGTCGCTGGACAAATGTCTGGCTCTGCGCGAAATCAGAAGCTCCAAAATCAATGTTGAACTGCTTTCGTTGAACGTCAGCGGCGATGACAAGAGCAAGTGGAGTTTCCAGCTCCGCGGCAGCAACAATCCCTTCCCGGCTTTCGGTGATGAAATCGAAGTCGGCGGCAAGAAGTACAAAATTGTCGATGTCCGCAAACGGGATAGCGAAAAGAATGTTGGCAACAATGTAGCCTCCGAAGATAACTCGGAAGTGATCATTTCGCCGGTAAGTAATATGAGCGTGCAGATCGTTATGAAAAAAGGCCAACCGGTCTACGATCCGGAACGCCCGCGCATGGATATCCGCGACATCCGCAATGCCAAGGCTCCCATTGCGATCAAAGTAGGCAAAAGAACCAAAAAGATTTTGGAAATCAACGATACCTTTACTTTGACCGATACAACTAATAATGAAAAAAGCTCCTATACCATTGTCAAAGCTGATCTGGCCAAAGAAACGATCTGGGTTCAGAACGCCGAAGGCAATCTGCTCGAGTTGAAGAAGCCCAGTAAGGAAGCCTGGGAACGTATTACCAAGGCTTACACCAAGAACGGCAGCGGCGACAATTCGTACAGCGAGATAACTACGGAGCAGCCCGGCGACCGCCGTCAACGGCGGAACAGAGGCCGTAATTAAGTTGCAAAAATGATTTTTGTGAGATATATTAATATAGAAATGTAAATATAAAAGGGAATCCGTGCATGAGAAAAGTAAGCAAGTCAATGTGGCTGCGCCGGGTCGGACCGCTCAGTTTGGCAGGGGCACTGGTGCTTCCGCTGGCGCTCGAGGGAGCCGAACAATCCAAACCGGCAGTCAGCAGTGAACAGCAGGAATATTTTGAGTCCAGCAAAACTGCCAAGCAGAAATTTTTTGACGACATTGAGGAAAGTCGCCGTAACGCTATGCTTCAAGCCGGCGAAGGCGGTGCGGAAAATTACAAAAAAGCAATCGCTCAATTGGAGTCGCTCGTCAAAAAGCTGCAGGAAACCTCCGGCGAGATGGCCAGAGAAAAAGCTGCTGTCATCAGCGGCAACATCCAGCGAATCAAATCGGTCTGGAGCAGCGAAGTCATGCAGGAAGCCCAGCAATACGCCAAAGATAAAAAATACCGCGAAGCGCTGGCTGCGGCCCAGACGGCCAAGAGCATCACTCCGGATCAGCAGTACATTTCCAACTTCATTACTGAATGTGAAAAATATATTTCGGCCGGCACCTTCCGCGAAGATACTTCTTTGAAAAAGGTCGATGACAAGTATGAAGAAAGACAGAAACAGCTCGACATCGAATTGCGCGAAGCCAAGATTCTGTTCCGTAACAAGCGTTACGAAGCGGTCTGTGCCAAGTTGGAACGTGTTCTGTTGATCGATCCGTTCAATGTGGATGCGGTCGAACTGCTGGCGTTGACCTATGACCGGCTCTATCAGATCGGCGTGGATCGTTCTCTGGAAAGCATTGCTATCGAAAATGCCCGCAACAGCTGGGAATGGAGCGAACCGGTTACGGCAGTGCAGCGTGACGAAACCACCAGTGAAGAAGCGCAAGTGCGCAAGCCGGCCGATAATACTTTGCAGGCCCGTTTGGACAACATCATTTTCCCGACGGTTCCGCTGGAAAACTCCACCGTTGACGCAATTATCACCTATTTGAACATGGAAAGCCGCCGTATTGACGGCCAGGGTGTAACGATCGTTTCGCGCCTGTCCGACCAGGAAAGAAACCGGGTCATTTCGTTCAACATCCCCGGCAAGATGCCCTTGTCGGATATTCTGCGTTACTTGAGTCTTAAAACCGGCATTCCCTACAGTCTGCAGGGCGATACGGTAGTATTCGGCGATACCAACAATATGGTTACTGAACGCTTCCACGTCCGCAGCAACATCATCAATGAAATCACGCAGGCTGAAAATCAGATTGCTACTGACTCCGGCATGAAAGGCCCGGAGGAAGGCGGCGGCGGCGATGATGCCCCGGAAGATGAAGGCAATCCGCCGACGCTGGATGATATCATTCCGGAGGAAGGCAATGCCGGTGCCGGTGCCGGTGCCGGTGCGAATGCAATGGGCGAAATTACCGAAGCGACCACTGCCGGTACCCAGATGGATGCCAAAACCCGTAATGCCAAGCTCAAAACATATTTCAGCGAACGCATGATCCCGTTTGAAAACGGCGCTTCCATCCAGTACAGTCCCCGCAGTGAACAGCTGATCGTCCGCAACACGCCGGAAAATCTGCGCAGAATGGATGCACTGCTGCGTCAGATGGATGCGCTTGAACACCCGATGATCATGATTGAAGCCAAATTGATCGAGCTTACCGATACGAACCTCAATGAACTTGGTTTTGAGTGGATGTTCTCGGCCAAACCGGCCAGCGGCAAAGGCTGGAACATGGGTACAGTGGATCCGACCCGGCACGGCAACAACGGAGAAATGTTCCGTGTTCTCAACAACCTCAAGATCCTGCCCAACTTCGGCGAAAAGATCTTTGGTTCGGATGTCAAAGTCGACTTGAGTCTGTCGATCAATGCGGTAGCGCAGAACCGCCGGGCCGAAGTGCTGGCTTCGCCGCGTATTCTTTCGGTCAGCGATCCGAAAGAACCGGCGATGATCAAGATGACCGAAAAGACCTACTTTATTACTGAGTGGGAACAGCCGGATGTGGAAACCGACGGATTCAACATTACCCTTGACTCCACCGACCCGGACTGGGATGATGCACAAGATTTGGGTGTAACGTTCAAAGTAACTCCCAAAGTAATGTCTGACAATTATACCATTTCGCTGAAAAACATCAATCCGATTTTCCTCTCGCACGTTGCGGATTACCATTACATTGTTTCTTACGAAGCCGGGGTGTACGAAAACGGCACCATGACTCCGATGATGACGCAGACCTTTGACTTGCGTATGCCGGAAATCGCCCGGCGCGAAATGACCACCAGCATTACATTGTATGACGGCGAAACAGTTCTGATCGGCGGTATGGCTGATAATGAATCGGTCGCCCGCGATGATAAATGGCCGATTCTGGGTGATATTCCGCTGCTCGGAAGATTCTTCCAGGATCAGCAGACCAATGTTACCAACCGCACGATGCTGATTTTCATCACGGCGCGGCTGGTGAATTCCAACGGCGTTCCGATGCGCAGTGTG
This sequence comes from Lentisphaerota bacterium, assembly GCA_015061695.1. Classification (GTDB taxonomy): domain Bacteria; phylum Verrucomicrobiota; class Lentisphaeria; order Victivallales; family Victivallaceae; genus SIG78. The sequence goes on along the minus strand of SUWA01000030.1, from coordinate 18,841 downwards.
CGTGATCGCGGCCTGATTGAGTTCAACCGGTAAAATCAAGGGAGTTTCAGCAATATTATGAATAAATGCTATGTAAAATCACTGCTGCTGACCGCGTTTGTCGGTGCGGGCGCATTGCTGCCGGCCGCTGATATAGATATGCAGCGTCAACACGATATCACGCTCGACAGCTACAAAGTCGACATCAAACAGTACGAAGATGCGGCCAATGAATACATTGCCCGCGCCAATGAGTGCTTTATTGCGGGCAATTACAAAGATGCGGCCTACAACTATGTGCAGGCGCGCTATGTACTCGAAACACTCAAAGACAAGAGTCAGCATTTTGCCGATCAGCTGGAAAAGGTCAAAGAACAGATCGCCAAGTCTTACTACTATCTGGCCCAGCAGATGGCCGAAGAAGCCGATGCTGCGGCTAACAGCAATGATCTGAAAAAAGCGATCGAAAAGTGCGAAGAAGCCATGGTGATCTATCCGGCATGTCAGAAAGAGATGATGCCGCGTAAAGAAAAGTACGAAAAGATGCTGGCCAGCATCGAACGGCGTGCCAGTTTGAACGAAGACCGTGTACTTGGCGGTCAGAGCGATGTTGACCGCAAATATCAGATCGCAGTACTGTTGAAACAGGCCCGTACACTCTATTACACTCGCCAGTACGAACAGGCCCGCAAACGCTATCAGGAAGTGCTGCTGCTGGACAAAATCAACCCTGAAGCCATTCAGGGGCTGCGTGCGACTGCGCTGCAGATCAATAAAGCCGGCCGCGACCGTTACCGTCTGATGCACAAAAAGGCTATGGCTGAAGCGGCGTGGAAAGGTGCGGAGCCGATCATCATGACCGAAGAAAAAGATGGTCAGAATGAAAAAGATGAAGAAGGCGCCATGGGTAACGGCATTGAAAAGAAGCAAGTCCAACTGGACGATCCTGAAACTGAATTGATCCGCAAAAAACTTGCTGAAATCATCCTGCCGACGGTGAATATTTCCAACACCGAGCTGCCTGATGTTATAACCTACCTCAATCAGCAGAGCAAACGCTTTGACCCCAAACAGGAAGGTGTGAACATCATTCTTTACTATCCGGAAAAGAAGGAAACTGACAGTATGGATGGTATGAATGGAGCCGGCAATCCCGACAGCCTGGTGGATGATATGTCTGCAGATGATCAGTCTGAAGGCGAAGAAGAAGACGCTTTTGCTGATGAAGAATCAGAAACTGCCACTGCCCAAAACGGGCCGAAAGTCAAATATCCGATCGTCAGCAGCGTGGTTCTGCACAACAAGTCGCTGGAAGAAGTTTTGAAAGCGGTCTGCCTCAGCGCCAAGCTGAAGATGAAGGTGGAAAAGAATGCAGTCATTCTGGCTCCGGAAGATGCTCCGCTGGATGACATGCAGATCAAAGTTTTCCTGTTCGATGCCAGTTTGGTTGACGAATTGGGCGGTAACGACCCCGAATCACTTCAGGAAGGTCTTTCCATGCGACCGGGTTACAAGATCACCTTCCCGGTCGGTTCCAAGGTCATGTATGACGAACGTTTCCGTTCACTGATCGTGCTGAACACTCCGGAAAATCTGGCGCAGATCAGCGATGCTGTGGCCGAAATGCGCAAACTTGACCCGCCCCGTCTGGTTCAGATTCAGGTCAAATTTGTTGAAATCGAACAAAACGACCTTAAAGAACTCGGTTTTATCCAGTCTTTGAGCCGTCCGATGGGCGACAATGGCAAAACCGATGGCCGTCTGCAGTTTGATAAAAATGATGAAACTATCTACAACAGCGGCAACAACACGTTTGTCTATTCGCGCAGTACCAATGGTTACAACTACAATCTGACGATCAACGCGATCAATCAGCTTGACTCCAAAGACGTGTTGTCGTCGCCGAAAGTTTTGACCAATGACGGCGAAAAAGTTACCATCAAGATGACCAGTGAGCGTTACTTTGAGTGGGACTATGAAGAAGGCGAATGGGAAACCAGCTCTTCTGACGGCGTCATGACCTACAGCTACACACCTCCGTGGCCTGAATTTGAAATGCAGGAACTGGGGATCACCATGGATGTAACCCCCAAGGTTGACCTGAAGAACCGTCTGATCGAACTTGACATGCATCCGTGGGTCAGAACTCTGGTAGGTTGGACGGAATACCAGTACACTGTTTCCGCTGATGATACCGATGGCGGAGCCGGACTCGGTTCGGTGGAAACCATGAAACGCCCGATCGTTGCGGAACGTACCACCCTGACCAACGTGCAGGTGGCTGATAACGAAACTGTGGTGATCGGCGGGATCATCAAAGATTACACTACCATCGTTGATGACAAGATTCCGATCCTCGGTGATATTCCGCTGCTGGGCAACTTCTTCAAGAGCAAGTCCACCAGTATCAAAAAGACCAACTTGCTGATTTTTGTAACGGCACGCATCATCAAGCCCGATGGGACGCCTTACTTTGATACGGCAAGCACCAACAAGGGTCGTGCGACCAACGCCGGTATCGGTGATATTTACTGATATTGCAAAGTTGTGAACAGCCGGAGGCAGATGCTTCCGGCTGTTATTTATAAAGAAAACGATTTATGTCTACAGAAGAAAAAATCCTTTTTCTGCTAAAAATGCTGGCTGCTCCCGCGCTGGCATTGGTCATATCTGTATTGCTGACGCGCTTTTCGATCAAATTTCTCAAGCGCTACGGCTTTGCGGCCGAAATGGGTGAGCGGCATATTCATACCAAAGTTACGCCGACCGCCGGCGGCATCGGTATGATCGTTGCCTTTACGATCAGCTGTCTGCTCTTCAATCTGTGGATAAAACTTGCCAAACCATCCAGCGATATCGTCTGGCTGGATATGCGTTTTTTCCTGCCGGTGGCGCTGCTGTTTGCCATTGGTATTTGCGATGACCGGTTTGGTATGCGTGCTTCGGTAAAGCTTTTTGGACAGATCATTGCCAGTGTTACAGCGTGGTACTGCGATATACGGCTGGATAACATTCTGGGGTGGGCCTTGCCGGATTATTTGAGTTGTATTCTGACTGTTTTCTGGTTTTTGCTTTACATCAACGCGTTCAATCTTATTGACGGGCTGGATGGGTTGGCCGCCGGTTTGGCGGTGCTGGCCGGTGTGACCATGGGGGCGGTGCTGATGATCGGCCACCATTGGACCGAAGCGGTGGTGGCACTGACTCTGGCGGGAGCATGTTTGGGCTTTTTGCGCTATAATTTTCATCCGGCGCGGCTTTTTATGGGCGATACCGGCAGTATGTTCCTGGGTTACGTTCTGGCGGCGCTGGGGCTTAAAACTTCCAATTACGATACATCGGTTTTCGCTATAATCATACCGATGATGGCTTGCGGAGTACCGCTTATCGACACGGCTCTGGCGGTGTGGCGCCGTTCAACATTCAAGATCTTGAGCAAGCGTTCGTGGCGCGAGATCATGTCTGCCGACCGTTCGCATCTGCACCACCGTATTCTGGATTCGCATCACGGCAATCAAAGCCGTACCGCGCTGACCATTTATATTCTGGCGGCAATATTGAGTACCGTCGGCATTATTGCCAGCATTGTGGTGGATATGCTGCCGATGCTGGCAGTGTTGCTGATCGTCCTCAGTCTGGTGCTGGTGCTGCGCAAATTTGCGGTGGTGGAAATTTACAACTCGACCGAAATCGTCTTCAAAGGTCTGGCCATGCCCCGGCGCGGTATCCTGGTCAATATTCTGCATCCGGTTTACGACTTGCTGGTGATCAGCGGAGCATTTTTCTGCTCGATCATTCTTTTTGAGGAGCAGGGCAATGAACGTGATTTTCTGTATCGTACAGTGATTTCGGCATTGATACTGCTGCTGACGATGATCTGCTGCAAAACCTACAAAGTCTACTGGCTGCGGGCGGGGACGCCGGATTATTTGAATCTTGCCTACAGTATTCTGCTGGGATTTATTATAATTCTGATCGTCAATGCCGCTTTGAATTACTTTAATATCTGCCAATGGAGTTTGATTGTACTGCTGCCGGCCGGTTTGATAACCATGGTTGGCATACTGGGTGAACGCATACACTTGCGCTGTTTGCAGCTGATGCTGCCGCGTTATTTCCATCATTCGGAATTTGCCAGCAACTGCGTGCCGACTGTGCTTTACGGTGCCGGCGCCCAACTCTCGGCCTATCAGAGTTTCAGCAATCTGCATTTGCGCAAAAGCGGTATGAAGGTTGTGGGCATTATTGATAACGACATGGCTCTGCAGGGTTTGCATGTTTACGGCTACCGTATCATCGGCGATATTTCCCGCCTGGATGAACTTTTTGCGCGATATAACTTCCGCAAAATTGTAGTGATCACACCTAATCCGGTGCGCTGCAATTACGAAATATTGAAAAATTTCTGCAATAAAAACGAAGTGGAGCTGACGTTTTTTACCATGCGCGAAGCCGATGAGCCGCTGGAAATCCGCGAAAATACAGTTTAAACAGCTGATGCGGCCTCCATGCCGGTTGCCGGCATTGATCCGGTCAATAAGTTCAATAATTTCTCATCAAAAACACGATACTGTCATTTAAAAAGATCATTTTGTACCGGCAGCATCCGCAGTGTTTCCAGATCAACCTGTGCCATGGGGCGGTCTTTTTCCAGCGTAATAGACTGATAGTAGCGCAAAACTTCGTTGCTGTTGAGGTATTTGACCAGTTTTTCCAGATCAAGTCCGGCATTTTTGGCTGTACCGATGTGCAGATTGTTCAGCGCTGCCAATCCGCTGCGGTCGATCCCGGCAATGATCCGGTCGCCGGTCTGGCGGATAAATATTTTTCCGGCACTGTAATCGACTTTACTCAAGCCGCTTTTGATCTTGTCCGGATCGAGGTCGATATATTTGCCCTGCCACTTGACAATACCGTCGGGAGTAACTGCCGAACCGCTGGTTATGCCGCGCTGCCAGTTTCCGGAGCGCTGCGGAGAATCTGCCACGATGCTCGACTGACCGGATTTGGCAACCAAACCGCTGTAAAGAGTCAATATATCACCTAATAAGCAACAACTGTTTTTTTCAAAATCGCGCACAAATTTGTGAGTTTGCTCATCAAAAAACAACCGGAAACGCTGCTTGTTATTGTGTTGAAATTCGCTTTGCAGCATAGAGTAACACTGTTTTGAATCAGGTGCATCAATTGAATTGCTGATACTTACTGCGTTCAAGCGGTGATCTTTTCCGGGTTTTCTTTTGACTGCCGAATAGATCACCAGCGATCCCGGAACCGCTTTGAAAATCTTTTTGCTGACCAGGGCGATTTGCTCAAAAGCACAATTTTTGAGCATGAAATTACGCAGTTTGCCGAAATATTGCCCGCACAGAAAACTATCCGGCACAATGAATGTATGCACGCCGCCGCGGCAAGTTGAATTGAGTGCCAGCTCCATAAAAAGTGCATAAACTGCGATCTTGTATTCGGCCGAACCGGAAAATCTTGACCGCAAAACACTTGCATTGATCGCGTCCAATTTGCCGACATTGCGCAGACCGTAGCTGACATAGGGCGGATTGCCGATCACCAGATCGAACTTTTTCTGCGGAGCAAAAAATGTTGAAGCATCAGCGCGATCCAAAGAATTTCCGCACCGGAGGTGTTTGCTGCAAATCGTTTGACCGTAAGCAGTTTTGAATCTATCCTGCAATATATCCAAAACATTTCTGTCGCAATCAATACCGAAAAGATTATTTTTTATGATCGAAGCGGCAAGTTTGTCTGGCGAAGCATTTTGCTGCATCTTCATGCCGGCTTTGAGCAACACCTCCAATGCTGCCAGCAAAAACTCCCCGCTGCCGCAGGCCGGGTCCAGCACCCGGATCTTTTGCAGTTCCTCAAGAGTGTTATGTTCTTGCTGCCAAAGCTCAAACGCAGCCTGAACCATTGAAAGTGCCACCGGATACGGAGTAAAAAACATGCCGTTATCTTTGCGTTTTCTGCCGGAAGATCTGTCGATAAATTTTTCCGCCAGAGGCGACAATTCAGCGGATTGCAGCAGAATAGATTTGAGTTTTACTGCATCGGAAATTTCTATCTTGCCCTGCAGCAGACTTTTGCCTTCATCGCTTGCAAAGTATTCGCGGATGATCCTGTTATGTTTTTGCTCTCCAGACATTTTATTTACCCGGCAGTTTCAGTTCGCTCAATCCCAGTTCGGCCCGGTATGACCGGAAGTGCTGCCAGACCTCCGGCAATCTTGATAACTCTTTAAGCAGCATTGTGTTGGAAATTCCGAGCCGCACTGCTGCGCTCTTATGGTCAAAGTTACATGCGCAAACCATATCCAGCAATTTGGCTAATTCAAGTGCAAAAAGTTGATTTTTTTCGTTCAGGTGTTGATAATCTGACAATTCCGGGGCTTTTTTCCGCCACGAGCAGGCGATTTTGATCCGCATTTTCTGCAATGCGGCTTCCAGATTCTGTTTCTGGCTGCGGCTGACGGTATCTGAACAAACCAGTTCCGGAGCTATTTTGAGTGTTACTCTTATGGCTGTATAGTTGCGGTTGCGGTGCTGGCCGCCGGGACCGGAAGCAGTAAATGCGTCGATATTGCACATATCGGCCAGATCGCGGTCGCTTTTGACCAAAATCGCGTCGCGGTCGTATTGTGCATCTATTTTGCCGGTTACTGTTGAGAAAAATGCCATATAAATCTGATTCCTGGTTTGTCAAATGGTAATATAAAGCCTATATTAAACAGTTGCAAGAATAATTATGTCATATAAGTGAGGGTTTTTTATGAATATACTTTTTATCGGTGATATTGTCGGCCACGGCGGGCGGGAAGCTGTGCAGAAGCTGGTTCCGGAATTGCGCAAGGAATTCAATCTTTCCATGGTCATTGCCAATGCCGAAAATATTGCCGCCGGCGCCGGTCTTACCGGTTCGTGTCTGAAAGAACTGCGCAAAGCAGTCGATTTTTTTACTGCCGGCGACCACGTTTGGGATCAGAAGGAATTTGAAAAAGAGATCCCCGGTATTCACGATATTGTCCGGCCCGCCAATTTAAGCAGTATGCAGCCGGGTGTCGGAATCAAAGTAGTACGCAATCCTGTGGCCGGAGAAATCGCGGTCATGGCGCTGCAGGGCAAAGTTTTTATGCGCGACAGTGCTTACTGCCCCTTTGAAACTGCCGAGCGGCTTTTAAGCCAGTTACCGGAATCAGTCAAAACCATTCTGGTCGATTTTCATGCTGAAGCCACCAGCGAAAAAATCGCCATGGGCTATTTTCTGGATGGCAAAGTTACTGCCGTATTGGGTACGCACACGCATGTTCAGACCAATGATGCCAGGATCCTTTCCGGCGGAACGGCTTATTTGACTGATGTGGGCATGGTTGGTGCCGAGTACAGTGTATTGGGTCGCAAAGTCGAGGAAGTTTTGATCAAGTTCCGTACCGGTATGCCGCGTCGGCTGCCGGTCGCTGATGGCCCCATCCGGCTGGATGCTTGTGTAATAAGTTATGACCGCATCAGCGGCAAAGCTGATAAAATAACCCCAATTTCGAGAATCATTGAGCTGTAAATATGTTTGTTTATGTTGTCAGGCGCCTGATTTTAAGCGTGGTAACTCTGCTGGTTATCATGTTTGTAAGTTATTGTATGCTGCGTCTGGCACCGGGTGATCCCACCCGCAGCAACTTTCTTGACAGCAGCAATGCCGGTATTTCCGACTCCGAAAAAAGTGAATTTTATCAGAATGACTCCATGCGGGTCAAGCTCAAACTCGATAAAAGCATCATCCGCGGGTTTTATGAGTGGATGTGCGAGGTCGTAACTCATGGCGATTTTGGAGAATCTGCCACTGTCGAACCCGGCCGACCGGTGGTGGATATGATCAAAGAGCGGCTGCCGGTAACTGTAAAGTTGAATTTACTGGCCATAACTGTATCGTATCTGTTGGCGGTCATCATCGGAGTTTATTCAGCAAGATTTGCGGAGAGTCTTTTTGACCGCGGTTCCGGTTTTGTCCTTTTTATGCTTTACAGTCTGCCGGTCATGTGGGTCGGGATCATGCTCCAAAGCACGTTTTGTGCCGGCGGAACTTTTAACGTTTTTCCGCTGCGCGGCGTATTTGACCCACCCGCAGAAATGGGCTCGTTCAAGGCGCTGCTTATGGAGCTTTATCACTATACGCTGCCGGCGATCTGTCTGGCTTACGGTTCGATGACTGCGCTGGCACGTTACACTCGCAGCAATATGTTGGAAGTATTGAACTGTGATTTTATCCGGACTGCCAGAGCTAAAGGCTTGAGCGGCAATCAAGTGCTGTGGAAACACGCTTTCCGGAACACCCTCATAACTTTGATCACCCTCTTTTCCGGTCTGCTCCCGTCGCTGATCGCCGGCAGCATCATCGTCGAAAGTATTTTCAATATCCCCGGCATGGGCAGTCTCTCCATTCAAGCCCTCTCCAGCCGCGACTACCCGCTCCAAATGGTACTGTTCACCTTCTCCGGAGCATTGACCCTCTTAAGCATCCTGATCGCCGATCTGCTCTACACAGTAGCCGACCCGAGAATAAAGTTGAATTGAAAAGTCAGTGGTTTGTGGGGAAAGAGAAAACTTTTTTTGAGGAAAAAAGTTTTCGCCCGACCCAACTTGTCGCGGCGTAGCCTGTAAGGCGAAGACGGAACCCCTCTCTTTTTCAAAAAACCTTTTCCTGCCTTTTACATTTTTGCTTCCGCAAAAATATAAAAGGCGAGTTCGTATTGAGGTAGAGAGTTTGCTGTTGGGCCGGGTAATGCTTACCGCAGGGTCGGCCGCTACAGTTTGGATGCAATGTTTTGAGGTGGCGTAAAGCAACCGACGGACTGTGAGTATGATGGTTACAGACTTGTATCACCACCCTGACAAATGCTGTGTACGTCCTTGTTGATAAGTCTGTGAGTAAGTTGTATAAAAACTTGTGAAAAGGCTGTGGGTAAAAAAAGGCCTTGAAATTGCTGTCAGAATCTTTACAGAAATATTAACAACATGGAATAGGCTTTTTTGAGCTTAAAAATGAGTTATTCACATTATTAACAGGGTATAATAATAATACATATATTTAATAATATTTAAATTAATTATATTATAGACCATTTCAAAGCTGATCCGGTATGATCTGCGGATGAGATTTTTTTCAATATGTTGACAAATTTCTGTCTTTTCAGAGAATAAAAGTTGATTATTGAGTTTTTGTTGTGTTTTTGCCCTTGACAAAGGCTGAAACATCATGTATACTTGTACAGAAGGTGTCATTAATCGAAAAATTGAAAGAAAATTGAATCTGGAGAGCAAACATGAAAAGACATTTCACCCTCATCGAACTCTTGGTGGTAATTGCCATCATCGCAATTCTGGCGGCCATGCTGCTGCCGGCACTTTCGGCTGCACGCGAACGCGCCCGCAGCTCCAACTGCGTAAGCAATCTTAAACAGATCGGTCTGGCCGTTCAGATGTACGCTAATGATAATAAGAGCCATACTCCGGCCGGGCAAAACGGAACAAGCTGGACAGTGAACAGCTTTTCGGCCAATAAAGGTATATGTACCAATCCGGTCTGGCCGCCTGATTTTCTGATCAAAGGCGGCTATCTCGGCGGCGATCCCACGACGAACGAAGGCTGGTTCAAGACGCTCGATACATATTTCCATTGCCCGAGCGACTCTGCCCGCAAGGCGGATAATACCTCCAGTAATTATGCAATGATAAGCTACATTTATATACTTTTCTTCCAGGGTACCAGTGTCAGCGGTGATTTGGAACGCACCCGCCGTGCGATCATCGGCCGCGATAATCCCGGCCATGTGATTTTTGGCGACTACCTGCCGCCGAGATCATTCTTGAGCAATACCGATCCGGCATACAGCACCACCAGCCACCCGAAATGGCAGAACAACCTCTATCTGGGCGGTAATGTGGAAGGTTATAAATACCCGACCACCACTTTGGGCGATACCTGGTGGAACCCGGCCACATTCTACGATACCGAAGCTTTGTAATATATTGGCAGATAGAATACTGTTGCCGCTGAACCTGACGGCAGCAGTATTTTTTTATCCTGAATTTTGTGATAAATCAAAGTACGGCAGAGCATTGCGGTCAATTTCGCGTCATGCTTGCTGCAAAACACGACCTTGCCACGCGCTGCATCCACCGGTTGTTGCCAACGGTAACAGCCCGGCAAAAAAATCACAAAAAATTGATTTTTAAATTTGCAAAAATCGTTGCAATGCTATATATTATGAAGACTTGTTCCGGTTGTCATATCGACAACTTTCCACCGCTCGTGACCAGCCGTTGAACAAGTGGACGCCGACCGCCGGCCGGAATGCGAAGCACCTCGAAAGGGTGTAATTTGCAGGAGGGAGGGTGTAGTCGGGGTTTTGTTGTCGCTTAATTTTCGCAAAAATGGAGAAGTTTCACTATGAAAGTGAGAGCGTCGGTAAAGCGCAGATGCGAATACTGCCAGGTGGTCAAACGCCGGGGTGTGATCTATGTGATCTGTTCCCGGAATCCCCGTCACAAGCAGCGTCAGGGCTGATTTGTTCAACCGATAGAAACAAGGAATCAAGATTATGCCTCGTATCATTGGGGTTGACATCCCCGGCAATAAAAAAGTCGAATATGCGTTGCGCTACATCTACGGGATCGGCCCGGCGATTGCCAAGCAGATCGTAACCAAGCTCAACATTGATCCCGAGATCCGCGCCAAGGATCTTACTGATGAACACATTGCAGCCATCACCGTGATGTTCCAGAACGAAATCATGGTGGAAGGTGATTTGCGCCGTCAGATCATGGCCGATATCCGCCGTCTTCAGCAGATCAACTGCTACCGCGGTATCCGTCACCGCCGTCATTTGCCGGTACACGGTCAGCGTACCAAGACCAATGCCCGTACCCGCAAAGGTAAGAAGATCACGGTCGGTGCTATCCGCGATAAAACCGCCCGTCGTCTGGCGAAGTAAGCCGCTGACAGCGGTATGGAGCAAGTGCGCATAAGTTGAAAAAATGGTTGTTTCCGGCTGAAAAGTTCAGGAACATGCGCACAGAGAGTTTAGTCAAATATCGAAGGAAATTTGTCAAATCATGGCTGAAGAATTGAATACTCAGGTGGAAGGCGCCGCTCCGGAAATGGAAGCAGCTGCCGAGACCGCAGTAAAGGATGTCAAGCAGCGCGCCAAGACCGGTCGTTATATACCCTCCGGTATCGTTTATGTGCTGTCCACGTTCAACAACACCAAAGTTACCATTACTGACCTGCACGGCAATGTGATCTGCTGGTCCACCGGCGGCAAAAACGGCTTCAAGGGCTCGCGCAAGAGTACTGCCTATGCTGCCCAGGTGATCGCCGGCGATGCTGCCAAAAAAGCGCAGCTGGTTGGTATGAAAGAAGTCGAAGTCCGGATCAAGGGATCCGGTGCCGGCCGCGAATCTGCCGTCCGCGGTATTGTGGCTGCCGGTATGGAAGTGAGTGTCATCAAAGACATCACTCCGGTTCCGCACAACGGTTGCCGTCCTCCGAAGCGCCGCCGTATCTGACGGAGCGCTGGATGCGTGCGCGTTTTCCGCTGTTGGTTTTTGCGGAAAACGTGTTTTGAGAGATATGTTAGCTATTTGTTAAAATATAAAACGCTGGAGGAAAAACATGACCTTAGCAGCTTCTTTCCCGATGCCGCAAGCTGTAGTGATGGACGAAACCACTGCCACGGCGCGTTACGCGAAATTTACCGCAGCGCCGTTCCAGAGTGGTTTTGGACAAACGCTGGGCAATTCTTTGCGGCGGGTACTGCTCTCCTCGATGGAGGGTTCGGCAATTTCTGCGTTGCGCATTGATGGTGCATCGCACGAGTTTGCTTCGCTGCCCAATGTGGTCGAGGATATTACGGATATCGTCCTCAATCTTAAAAACGTCCGGCTCAGTCTCCACGGCGACGTGGAAAAGACGCTTGAGATCCGCAAGGACAAGGCCGGAAAAGTAACCGCTGGCGACATCATTACTGATGGAACCGTCGAAGTGCTGAATCCCGAACAGGTTATCTGCACGCTCGACAAAAATATGCCGTTCCGCGCCGAGATCGACGTGGTCAAAGGCAAGGGTTATCTGCCGGTGGAAAAGGCCAATGCGGCCCGTTCCATTGGTACGATTCCGATCGACTGTTTGTTCAGTCCGGTTACCCGCGTGAACTATCACGTCGGTGCTGCCCGTGTGGGTGAAGAAACCGAAATGGACAGTCTGGAAATCGAAATCTGGACCGACGGCAGCATTTCGCCGGAAGCGGCGTTGGAAAATGCCGCCCAGATCCTCAAGGATCACTTGCAGGTGTTCCTCGGTGGTCAGCCGGTTCCGAAAGATGCCCGGGAAATGATGAGCGAAGAAGATCTGAAGGTCTTCAAGCTCCTGGCACAGGATGTGGATACGCTGGATCTCTCGGTCCGCGCCATGAACTGCCTGAACAACGCCAACATCAAACTTATCGGCGAGCTTTGTACCAAGTCCGAAAGCCGGATGCTGAAATACCGCAACTTCGGCAAAAAGTCGCTCGACGAAATCAAAGAAAAAATCGACAAACTCGGTCTGAGCCTCGGCATGACCTTCAGCGATACGCTGCTTGCGGCGCTGGAACTTGAATCCGCCAAGGTCCGTCTGGAACCCGAGGAAGAGCAGGAGGAAAAGTAAAATGCGTCATCGCGTTCATACGTTCAAGATCGGTCGTACCGGTGCCCATCGCCGTGCTATGCTGGCGAACATGGTCTGCAGCCTGATCGAACACGGCCAGATCACCACTTCGCTGGTCAAGGCCCGCGAAGCCCGCCGCGTGGCGGAAAAGATGGTCACTCTGGGCAAAAAGGGTGATCTGCACCACCGTCGTCTGGCCATCAGCACTCTGCGTAAGGCCGACATGGTTGCCAAACTGTTTGCTGAAATCGCCCCGGCCTATGCTGACCGTCAGGGTGGTTACACCAGCATCATCAAGTTGGGCAAACGCCGCGGCGATGCCTGCGAAATGTGCATCCTGAAGTTTGTTGCTGCCGCTGCTGCGGAAGCCAAGGCTGAATAAGTCCTTGTAAACAAACTGAATATAAAAGAGGCTGTCGCAGAAATATCTTCTGCGGCGGCCTTTTGTTTTTTGGCGGGGGGATTTTACGCGATTTGCAGGCGGCGGGATAGATGACGGCAGTAACGGACAATAATGGACTGGTAAGGATAAGAACGGACCCAACTGACCAAACGGACACCTTGCCGCCTGCTTGCATGTTGCGCGCCCATTGCGAATTAACCGGCGTTTGCTCTGATGGAGCGGCTCTGATAGCGACGGCACGATCCTGTGCCGCCAGCGTTCCGTCTTTGCTTTGCGGGCTACGCTGCGGCAAGCCGTATTTTTCCGTTAATGTCCGTACCTATCCGTACAACGTTGCTCCGAGCGCAGAGGGCTTGTACCGCAACTCTCCTTCGCTTGCAGGTTACTTGGAACTGGCTATTACCGATACGCCATCGGGAATGACGGAAATTTTTGCATTGCTTCCGGCGATTTTTTGAGCCAGCAGAATAGCATCTTCCAGCGAAGCTGCGCTTTGCATTTTCATAGCATCTGCCAGCGGACGGCTTTCTGGCGAGCATACCATAATAACGGTAAAATCTGCCAGGATCCGCGCCAGGATCTGATATTGCCACTGGTCGGGAGTGGTTTGATCGCGGGGGATGGAAGCCAATCGCGCCCACAGCTCGGCGGCGGATTCATTTTGGCTCAGCACCCGGAAAAATTCTTCTCCGCCGTGACCATCGCTGCAACTGGCGCAGAGGATTATAACGCCATTTTTGCGGCATACAGCTTCGGCGGCGGTCATGCCTTTTACGCATTGATAGATATTCTGATCGAGCGGATAACCGCCGTTGCCGGTAATGACGATATCGCTGAGGGGAAGTTGGATCTTGCAGTGATTTTTCAAAAAATCGCAGCCGGTCTGGTGGGCACTTTGCATATTTCCGGCAAAGGCGCGGACGATTTCTTTACGGCTGTTGAGAACCACATTCAGAATAAATGCCAGTTTGGCCCGCCGGGCGGCAAAAAGCATATCTTCGTGGATCGGGTTGTTTTCCAGAATCCCGGTACGGGCGGCCGGGTGCCGGATAAATTCGGAGCAATGGTTGGCCAGAACGGTTGCTCGTCCGGCGACTCCCGGCAGAACACTCTTTCTGCCGCCGGAAAATCCGGCGAAAAAGTGCGGTTCGATAAAGCCTTCGGATACAAGCAGCTCCGTTTCCATGATCAGCTTGTTAAGTATCAGTTTGCCGCCGGAAGGCAGAGTACCGGCATCGCAGAGGTTGCCGGTGTCATCGCAGTCGTGAACGATAATATTTTCGTGCTCAAATATTTCGGAACCGAATTTATTGAGCAGTTCTTCCTGCGTGGTGGCGCGGTGGCAGCCGGTGGCAACGAGAATGGTGATATGGATTTCCGGCGAAAACTTCCGCAATCTTTTCAGCATAGCCGGAATCAATATTCTGCTGGGAACCGGCCGGGTATGGTCGCTGGCGATGATGACGGCATTTTTTCTGCCCCGGGCCAGTTCTTCCAGCGGTGGCGAATCAATGGGGAAATCCAACGCCCGTTCCACTTCGGCTGCGGCATCAATGGCGGCTTCCGGCAGCGGGGCGTGCCAGATACCTTGCAGGAGCTCATCGTTTATATCGGTTTGCAGAGTGGTTCTGCCGTAAGGAAGCTGAATCGTTTTCATAGAGAACAGGTGTTTTTGATATGGGAAACGGTTAATATGTAAAAATATGTTGAAACAATATAACTCTGAACTGGAGATTTTCAAATTATGATAAGAGTTTTGTTTGCATAAAAGTTTTTTTACGGTATATTAGCTTTGCACTTGTTTGAATTAAAAAAATCGAAAGGATATTTTTATGATGCCCGTTTATTTGCAGCAGTCGCTTGAAAACAATTACGCCAGTTACATAAGACCTTTCCTGTGGTACTCCGGTGAAAATAAAGAACTGGTGGCCCGCGAGATCCGCGCTATTGCCGATGCCGGATAATGAGGCGGATCGCCCGGTTAAAACTCCGACTTTATTCTTCGTGGATGGCAGCATTTTCGGCCATGACCGCTTCGAGTTTTTCCATGGCTTTTTCCCATTCGGCAGTGGCGGAGTCGAGTTTATCCTGCACGATGGCTGATTCGCGCATGAGGTCGCCGAAATCTGCCCCCGGCGGCTGGGCGAGTTTTTCGAGCAGTTCATTCTGGCGCGCATCGAGTTTTTCGACTTTTTTCTCCCACTCGGCCACAGCTTTTTCGGCGGCGCGTTTTTCGGCGGAGAGCTGCTGACGCAGCCGGGCGCGTTCCTGCCGGCGGGCCTTGGCATTATTGTCGGCTTTTTCGACCGTTTTGACCGTTTCGGCAGCCGGGAGATTTTCCTGATTGATCTTTTCCAAATAGTAGTCGTAGTTGCCGAAATACTTTTTGACGCCCAGCTCTTTCATGGCAATGATGCTGGTGGCAACGTTGCGAACAAATTCAATATCGTGGCTGACCAGACAGAGTGTTCCGGGGTAATTCTGCAATATTTCCTGCAGGATTTCGCGGCCGGCAATATCCAGATGGGTGGTCGGTTCGTCCAGGATCAGCAAATTGGGCGGGTTGACAAAGATACGGGCAAAGCATAACCGGATCTTTTCGCCGCCGGAAAGCACCGAACAGGGCTTGTAAGCATTGTCGCCGGGGAAGCCGAAACTGCCCAGCACCGCCGGAATATTGTTGATCGGAAAATTGGGCGCACAAGCCGCTTTGACCGTATCGTAAACAGTGTTTTCCATGATCAGAAGGTCAGTAAACTCCTGTGCCAGATACCCCGGAACGATGTGGTGGCCCAGCACCACCCGGCCCGATTGCGGCTTGAGCCGGCTGATCAGAAGTTTGAGCAAAGTGGTTTTGCCCATGCCGTTGTAACCGACAAAAGCGAGCTTGTCGCCACAGACGATCTCCAGATCCAACTCTTTGAAAATCAACTTATTGCTGTTTTCGTACCCGAACGAGAGTTTTTCAATCCGGGCCGCTTCCGTACCGGCCGGCGGCGGAGTTGGCAGCCGCAGTGTACCCTTGACCGTCAGATCATCCATCTGCACCACATCTTCCATACGGTCAAGTGCTTTCTGCATACTCTTGGCTAACGCGGCTTTGGTGCTTTTGGCGCGGAAACGGTCGATCGTGCGCTGCATCTGTTCTTTTTTGCGGGCCTGATTCTGATATTGGGCATCGAGCATGGCGGCGCGGCTGGCGCGTTCTCGCCGGTAATAGTCATAGTTGCCGGCATAACGGGTAACAGCACCCTTGTTGACTTCGAGCGTAACATTGGTCAGACGGTTCAAAAGAAAACGGTCGTGCGAGATCAGCATCAAAGTTCCGGCATAGTTTTTCAGAAAGCGGCAAAGCCATTCCACTGCCGGTATATCCAGATAGTTGGACGGTTCGTCCAGCAGCAGAGCATCGGGCCGGGCGATCAAAACCCGGGCCAGCGCGGCACGCATCCGCCAGCCGCCGGAAAAATTTTTCAATGGCTGGACAAAATCTCCGGCTTTGAAACCCAGCCCGGAAAGCGCGGCTTCGGCTTCGCTTTTGAGCTTGTACCCGCCTAATTGCTCAAAAACGCTCTGCAGTTCGCCATGCCGGCGCAGCAAACGTTCGTTACTTTCTCCGGCAGACATTTTATGCTCGATGGCTTTGATTTCTTCGGCCGCGGCGCGCAATTCCGGCATGGCGTCGGCGGTATATTCGACCAGATTTATATCCAGATCATCGGTTTTGAGGTTCTGCTTGAGGCATCCGATGCGCAGATCTTTGGGGTAGTTCACACTGCCGCCATCGGGTTCCAGCTCGCCGGTGATGATGCTGAACAGCGTGGTTTTGCCGGCGCCGTTGGCCCCGACTACGCCGACCCGGTCGCCGGAATTGATCCGGAAACTGACATTGTTGAGCAGGACTTGTTCGCCGTAACCTTTGTAAATATTCTGAAAATCTATCATTCAAGCCTCATGCATTAAAATTTTCTGCTTTTTCACACGCGGTTAATTTACACTTGCAAACACTTTTTGTCAAGTTGCTTTGTTAAATTGCCAATGGCGGTAAAACAGCGGTAAATCCAGTAAAAATGCAAATGATTGATATGTTTATGCAATAAACAGATATTCTTTCCGGGCCGGAAGTGTTGTATTATTAAAAGAGGGTCATTTTCCCGGCTTATAGTTTGTCATTACAAAAAACGGAGGCAGTCCAATGAAATTTTTCCTGAAAATTTTTTCAGTTTTGTTGGCCGCATCGGCGGCAATAATATCGGCGGCCGGTGAGTATCAGGTGCTGGTGCTGGGCGATATGCACCACGATAATATGAAATTCCATGATCTGTCAGAAAATCCGCCCCCGTTCCATTATAATCCGGCCGAAGTCAAGCGGAATCTGCCCAACAGCGAGCGTTACCAGCCGCGTATGCTCAAAACTGCCGGCAAGGTCGCCGCTCAAGCCCGGATGGTGATCCAGGTCGGCGACCTTACCCAGGGCGATTGCGGCAGCAAAGCATTGCATAAAGCCATGCTGGAAAGCGCATATAATACGCTTAAAACAGCCTTTCCCGATAAACCGCTGTATCTGACTCCCGGCAATCACGACTACCGCGGTCCGGGGGCAAAAGCGGCATATTGGGATTTCAATCGTCAATATATGTCGAAAGAAACCGGCACTGCGGTAAAGACTCCGGATTATTCGGTCCGCCACGGTCAGGATGTTTACATTTTTCTGGATGCCGCCGGCGGCGGAGCGCACTTGAATTTTCTGAAAGCTGAACTGAAAAAACATCAGGATGCCCGCTACAAATTTGTGATCGGTCATTATGCATTGCTGCCGCTGCCGGGGATGCGCGCCGGCTGTATGTTTTTTGACAAAGGCTGGGAAAAGCCGCGCGAGCAGATGCTGAAGCTCTTTTTGGAGTACGATGTCATCTATATTTGCGGGCATATCCATGCCAGTTCGGTAGTCGATTACCGTACAGATGCAGGCAATATCAGCCAGTTGATGGCATTCAGCATTCTGTCGCCGAAACTTACAAAACCGTCGCTGGAATTGCGCGGTAAAGAAAAATATTCGACCGAACTGCCGCGCGTACTGCCCCGCTATCAGCAGGCGCTGGAGAGTTTGCAGCCTGGCATCGAAGAGTTTTATTATGCCAAAAATCCCGGCGGATATGTGATCCTCAACGTCAGCGACCGGCAGGTCGATGCAGTTTTTTATCTCAATTGGCAGGATAAACCATACACAACAGTTACTTTGCGCAAAAACAACACTGTTGCGAACAATAATAAACAACCTTGAGTTTTCCGGCAGGCAGTCCGGTGGGGGAAGAACCGGCTGCCGCTGCCGGGGGAAAAGTCATATTTTCTTCTGCCGGAATATCCGGAAAAAGCTGTATTTTTTAAAAATTACGGTGCTTCTGCGATTTTTATGCAAAAAATGTGGAAAAGAACCGTTATTTATTGCGCAAAAAACCGACTTTGTGCTATATTGCATGAAATACATTTTTTCGTGTAAATCAAATATCAGGAGATGAGATTATGCAAGTACCGTTGTTGGATCTGGTTCCCCAGTACAAGGCTTTGAAAAGCGAATTTATGAAGGTCATGGAAGAAGTCTGCGATTCCCAGCGCTTTATCCTCGGCGACAAGGTCGTTGAGTTCGAAAAGGCTGCCGCTGCTTATTGCCAGACTCCCGACAGCATCGGTGTTACCAGCGGTTCTGATGCCCTGATCATTGCGTTGATGGAAGCCAATATCGGTGCC
>SUWA01000029.1 GCA_015061695.1 Lentisphaerota bacterium | reverse complement strand
GGAGGCCAGCAGTATCGTTTTCGGGATCAACAACCTCTCATTCTGTCCGATCATGGGTATCGGCATGACGGCGTCGATCCTGGTGGGGCAGTGCGTGGGCGCCAACAATATACCGCACGCCAAAAAATCGGTTCGCAGTGCCAGAACCATTATGCTGATCTATATGACGCTGATGATGCTGCTGTTTATATTGCTGCCGGATCTGGTACTCAAGCCGTTTGTGCGCAGCGGCGATGCGGCACAGGTCGAAGTCATGCGCCTGGCTAAAACCATGCTGCTCTTTATTGCGGCTTATCTGTTCGGGGATGGCTTGATGCTTATTTACAGCAACGCAGTGCGCGGGGCCGGCGATACCAAATATGTTATGTATCTGACTATTTTTATGTCGTGGGGCGTTTTTGCCATACCTTGTATAGTTATGCGGCTGCTGGGGTTGCCGGTGTGGTATCTGTGGGGATGTCTGTCGTGCTATGTGCTGCTGTTCGGATTCCTTTGCTACCGGCGTTACCGCAGCGGCAAATGGACCCGGATGAAAGTGATCGAAGAAGCCTGATCCGCATAACTTTACTGCTGCATGAGCAAACGTTCCTGCTGTTCCAGAAAGTGCCGGATCTGATGCGGCAGCGGCGATCCATCCGATAAATTGCCAATAGTGTAGCGCAGCGGATACAACGCCGGTTGCCGGACTTGTTCAAATTCCATCAGCTGGCGGTCGATCTGCTGCAATTCAGTCAGTTTCTGCCGGATCTCGCTGGTATATTGCTTGATTTCGGCGGTGGATTGCTGTACATTGCGGCCATTGATCTTAAAGAGCGTATTGTTTAAATTGAGGATGCTGCTGCGCAACTGCAGCGGCGCCAGCAATGCCAACTCGTTGAGTTCGGCGATTTTCGGGTTGATCAACCCGGCACATTCAGGATGCCTTTGCAGGATCGTCGGCAGATCGGATAATTCAGCATACAGTATATTGGGTGATTTTTCCGGCTGATACGCTACCTGAACGATCCGGTTGAACCGCCGCAGTAAAGAGTTCGGACTCATCGGTGCATAGCCGGTGAAAAGCGTGCGCAGCGCGATTTTTTCCAATGCTTCATAACCGGAACTGAACCGCTGTTTCCCTGTGTCAGGTGAGGATTTTTTTCCGGCAGACCGGTTGATTTTCTTCTGGGCTGCCGCCGCAAAAACGGTACCGAAACATTCCGTTGTCTTCATCCGCCGGCCGGCCAGCAGAAAACAATAATCTTTGAGCAGATTTTCCTGCCTGACATTGGTAATGGCGCTGGCAACTTCCACCATCAGTTGGGCGCGTTGAGTGTAAAGCACAAACTCCGGATTGCCGGTTTTGAGCTTGGCGGGCGGAGTCAAAACATTCAAATCAAGTTTCATGCGGAAGCCCTGTTCGACCAGATTGCGCAGTTCCGGCAAATAAGTAAAGTGCAGGATCGGAAACTCCATATTTTCGCGCTGAACAAATTCGGCCCAGAGGCCGTCAGCTATCCACCAGGCTTCTGCCGGCAGTGCCTGCTCCGGATTCTGCCCCATGCGGCTTTGCAGCAGCGCCATGGTCATGCGCCGGCCGACCAGCGGAGAATCCAACAGACTTTTCCAATCTGCCGGAAGTTGCAGCACCCGGCATTTCAGTTCCCGCGAATAGACAAACTGGCAGCTGCCGGGGGCCTGACGGGCATTGAGCAACAGGATCAGATCTTTACTTTCGGCAGTATTATTGAAACGTCCCGCCTGCCGTACGGTCCGCTCGTAGCGGCGGAAAAAATCCACGATCGGCATCTGATGGCCCGGCACATCCTGCAGGGCGACCGAAAGATTTCCGGCTATGGGCAGCAGAGCTGTATTTTTATCTGCGGCGGGCAGAACCGATGCCCAAACCGAAAACAGGATTATGATCCAGATCCAACGCATTTTTTTCCGCTCCTGAAATAGCAGACTTAAACAGTTTCAGTACGATAATTAACTGACTATACACTTCTAATATATCACCCCCATAAACAAAATTCAAGCCTCAACTGTCAACAAAATGCAGACACTTAAAAAAGATAGAGGGGAACACCGGGGGAGGTTGATTGGTAACTGTTTCAGGAAATAAGCCGCTTGCCCGTGCAAGATGAAATTTTACTTCCGCCGATAACTTTTTTATACAACCGGAAAGGGTGTAATAAAAAACAAATGGTGCGCGACGCGGGAGTTGATAAGGCGCGTCAGCGCCGCCAAGCCGGGTTTGTTTTAGAACAATCCCGGCAACCTTTTAAAAACTCCACGTCGAGCATTATAGAATTTTTTTATACAATTTTATTATAATAAAAAATTGTATGGTGCGCGACGCGGGAGTTGATAAGGCGCGTCAGCGCCGCCAAGCCGGGTTTGTTTTAGAACAACCCCGGCAACCTTTAAAAAACTCCACGTCGAGCATTATAGAATTTTTTTATACAATTTTATTGTAATAAAAATTGTATGGTGCGCGACGCGGGAGTTGATAAGGCGCGTCAGCGCCGCCAAGCCGGGTTTGTTTTAGAACAATCCCGGCAACCTTTTAAAAACTCCACGTCGAGCATTATAGAATTTTTTATACAACCGGAAAGGTTGTAATAAAAAATTCTATGGTGCGCGACGCGGGAGTCGAACCCGCACGCCGTAGCGAAGGATCCTAAGTCCTTTGTGTCTGCCAATTCCACCAGCCGCGCATTTGCAAGTTGTGTAGGTAATGTACAGCCGGAACGGGTAAAAAACAAGCGTTTTATCCTATTTTGTACCCAAAAAAGCATTGCGTGGTGCATAAAATCTTTGAAAAAGCGATAAAATACTTGAAATGGCTGTTTTCCGGGGTAAATTATCCAACGATCAATATAATAACATAAAAAAGAGGTTTGCAATCATGAATGCGATGTTGAGTCAGTATGTGGCGGTAATGTTCAAGGTATTTTTTCTGATGACACCATTTTTTGCGTTGTCGATGTTTTTAAGTTATACCACTGATTACAGTTTGAGCCGCAAACGCAAGACGGCGCTTAAAACGACCTTTGCGGTGGTGATGATTGCCTTGTTGATCTATTGGTGCGGCGAATATTTATTCAAATTGCTGGGCATAACGATCGATGCTTTCCGTATCGGTGCGGGGACGGTGCTGATGCTTACGGCTATTGCGCTGGTCAATGGGCCGACCGGCAGCAGCGCGGGCGGTAAAAGTGTTACCGATGAAGCACAGGATATAACTGTAGTTCCGCTGGCCATACCTTGTATCGTGGGGCCCGGTACGATCGGCACACTGCTGGTAATGGGGGTGGATGGCGGCAAAATAAGCGAACGGATCGTCGATAGTTTGGGGATCATTTCGGCCATCGTGCTGCTGGGGGTGGTGCTGATGCTGGCCGAACAGCTGGAACGGATCCTTAAACGCAACGGTATTCAGATTTTAAGTAAGATCACCGGCTTGATGCTGGCGGCGCTGTCGGCCCAGATCATCTTTACCGGGATCAAGAATTTCCTTAAATAAAACAACTTTCCGTCAGGTCATGCTTGTAAAGTTCAGTAGCGGGGATAACTGCCGATGAAAAACCTCTGGCGGATATTGGTAATATTTATGCTGCCCGGCATGGCGGCCGGCGGCAGCACGGTTATTGCATTGTTCCGTCTGACCGACCGGGGAGGGGAGCTGCTGATCAATGCGGCATTGGCTTCGTTGCTGTGGTGCGGAGCTTTTCTGGTGTCAGTATGGCTGCTGAACCGTAAAATTTCTCCGCAAAAACTCTATTATTGCAGCATTCCGATCATGGCGGCAGCTTTTGCCGGCGGAGTTGGTGCAGTGCGGGCGGCCAACTTGCCCGGCTGGTGCGAAGGGGTTGCCGGCGTGATCATTGCCGGCGGGGCAATGCCTTGTTTTATACATGGATTCAATACGACTTACTTCAACTGGCGCGAGCGGTGGAGTTTTATTGCCGGAGCATTATTTTCCGGCGCGATCGTGGTTTATATGACCGATCACGAACGGTTGATCTGGCTTGAAACACTGTTTTTTTATCTGGCTGAATTTATGCTGGTGTGCTGGTGCTTTGCTTCGCCGTTCACCGGGTATGGAACATGGAAAAAGCGTTGGACGCTGCGGGCATTGCTGCTGGCGGCGGCCGTGGGCGCTTTTTTCGTCAGCCCGGTGCTGAACTATTTGCCGTGGAACAATACTCCGGAACGTTTTCCGGAAAGCGCTTATCAGCGTACTTTTGTTACGCCGCAGGGCAGCCGGTTTGTCTGGATGGATAAAGATGACAACTGCGGACTTTTTGATGCCGCCGGGCAGCTGGTCTGCCGGGATGAATGCGATCAGGATCTGCTGCCGGCCATTCCCGGCTGGCTGGGATTGCTGAAAAAAAATCATGGTCATATTCTGGCGGTGGTGCCGGTGCGGTCGCTGCTGCCGGAGTATCTGCGCAAAGTTCAGGGGATAACGGTCGATTGCCATTGGGAACCCGCTTCGCTGAACAGTTGCTTTGATCGCGGCGCGTCGGCGCTTTATACACATTTTATGCCCGGGAAAAAGGTTGCAGATCAATACGATATATTGTTTCTGGATGTATTGCCCGATGATCCTTACCCCGGAGTGATCCGCGGATTCTGGCAGCGGCATCGCGCCGGACTCAAAGATACGGGCGTGGTGCTGGTGCGGGGGCATCTGCTGCAAAATCGCCAGCTGGCCCAACTGCTGAATGCTGAATATGCTTTTCATGGTGTGATGCCCGGCCCCGGCAATATACATGTATTTGCCCATCAGGCTTTGGATCTGACTCCCGCAGCTCTGGAGGCAGATTTGATCCGTTATTGGGGAAATCAATCTTTTATTTTGCCGGGAGTATACACTTTGCTTTGTCAGGATTCCCAATGGGATATACTCCAAACACAATATCCGGCAACATCCGAAGTACACTATGGCAGGAACCGTTTCTGGCTCGGCGCATGGTGGTGGTGGGGCATTTGTGCCGCCGGCTTGGGCATTTGGCGGCTGTTGCGGGTGGCCAGCGAACGGCGCAAACAGCGCTACAATTACTGGAAATCCGCTGAAAACGGTTTTGCTTCGATGGGGACGGTATTACTGGGTTTGGGAATATTGAGCATGAATATTGGCATTTATGCGTTGAGTGCTGCGGTGCTGGCGCTGTTGGTGATTCTGCTGTTGGGCAAAGTGCGTTCCGGCGGCGGCTGGGGCGCTGCCGCCGGTTTGATCATAATGGCGGCAGTTTTTTACAGCAGCAGCGTGTGGCATTTGCTGTTATTGCCGGTAATGGCGCAAGCAATGATCTATTGCGGAAATATTCAGCAGCGGTCAGATCTGACTGCTGAACAATGCCGGACGCTTTGGATCCCCGCCGGAGCGGGAATGTTTTCCGCCGCAGTCGTGATGACAGCTGTATGGCTGTGGAATATTCCGCTGGGCGTAGTCTGGGTGTGGCTGGCTGCCGCCAGACTGCCTGGAATTTGGCAAAATAAAAATATGCGTGTATATTAATGAGAATAACAGGAAAGGTTGGGCGATGATAAAAATATTCAAAAGTGTATTGTGGGTGCTGGCAGCGTTTGCATTTTTGCCGGCTATGGCCGATCCGGGCGCAAGCCGGGTCAATGGATCAGCTATTCTGGCAACCGTTAACGGTGAAGCCGTAACGCTGGGGGATGTTTTGCGCGAAAGTTCCGGCAACGAAACGCTGGCCTATGCTTATGCCAGCGATGATCCGGACAAAGAAATAGCCAAACTGCGGCAGGAAGCAGTCGATCGGATCATTGACCGCAAATTGCTGATCGGGGAATTTCACCGGCTGAATCTGGCCGTGCCGGAACAGTATGTGGAAAATATGCTGGACGATCTGGCAGTAAATCTACACTGCCGCACCCGGTCGGAGTTGGCGGCCAAGGCCAGAAGCATGAATGTAACCATGGAAGAACTGCGCACCAGGGCCAAAGAACGGTTGATGGCCGAAATAGTTATCGGCCGCTATTTTTATGCTGCACCGGCACCCACTCCGCAGGAGATCCGCGAATATTTTGATAAGCATCAGGATGAGTTTGCCACGCCGGAAACCGTAGAACTGGCGCTTTTGATGCTGCCGCTGGATACCGACAGCGCCGAACTGCAGAAGATCACTGACCGCTTGAATAAAGATGCTGCCGCTTTTGCCGAGTTGGTCAAAGCGTTCCCCAATGGCCCGAACGCTGACCGGGGCGGCAGTGTAGGCACTTTGGAACGTAAAAATCTTCGTAAAGAATTTGCCGCGGT
Organism: Lentisphaerota bacterium; assembly: GCA_015061695.1. Lineage (GTDB taxonomy): Bacteria > Verrucomicrobiota > Lentisphaeria > Victivallales > Victivallaceae > SIG78. Next base: position 23,419 of record SUWA01000029.1, on the reverse strand, counting down.
TTTGCCGGAACATTTGGAAAATACCAAAGTTTACGGTCCGGTCAAAACTGCTGAAGGCGTATATTATTTGAAGATCGAAAAAGTAATCCCCGGCAAAGCGGCCGACTTTGCTGCTGCCAGCGGTCAAATCCGCAAACAAATGGAGCTGGCCGCGCGGGAAAAAGCCCTGAAATCTCTGCTGGAGAATTTGCGCCAAAAAGCAGTTATACGCTATTATTTCGGCAGTAATGCTATTGCAGCAGAAAAAGAAAGCGAACGGACAATCACAACCATAACCATGCCGGAAAAAAAGCCGGTCAAAAAAACGGAGAAAAAAACGATGGTAACTCTCAAAACCAACTATGGCGACATCAAACTTGAACTGTTTGATGATGCCGCACCCAAAACTGTAGCCAACTTTTTGGAATATGTGAAGAGCGGTTTTTATAATGGAACGCTTTTCCACCGCGTGATCGACGGATTTATGATCCAGGGCGGCGGCTTTGACCTGAAGTTCAAGCAGAAAGCCACCCGCGAACCCATCGAAAACGAAGCCGATAACCGTCTTTCCAACGAAATCGGCACCATTGCCATGGCGCGCACCATGGATCCGCACAGTGCTACCTGCCAGTTCTTTATCAACGTAAACAACAACGACTTCCTTGACTTCCGTTCGCCCAGCCCGCAGTTCTACGGCTATTGCGTATTCGGTAAGGTGGTCGAAGGCATGGATGTGGTCAACCGCATCAAGGAAGTCAAAACCACCAGCCGCGGCGGCCATCAGGATGTGCCGGTCGAAGATGTGGTGATCCAGGAAGCGGTGATCGACTGATCCGGCGCGTGATCGCTGTATAAAAACGGGCGTTGCCAAACCTTAAAACAGGTTGCAGCGCCCTTTTTTTATATGATTTTTCCGGTAAACTGATTGTATCTGACAGGAGCAGATCACTCGCCGCTGCACTTGGCACAGATGCCCCGGCAGCAGAGGTGGATCTGCTGAACGGTAAAACCTTCCGGCAGACCGTGGATCTTTTCGACGATCATTGTGCCTGCGGGCGGAAACAGATCGTAGACTGCACCGCACTCAAGGCATTTGAAATGCCCGTGGCTGGAGATGTTGGCGTCATACCGCAGTTCTCCGTCTTCGATAATGACTTCCTGAATTGCCCCGACTGCTGCCAGCCGCTTGACCGTATTGTAAACGGTCGTGCGCGAGATCGTCGGCAGCTCTTGCAGTACCGCCTGATAAATAGTATCAACCGTGGGGTGAATGGCGTTGTTTTTCAGAAAATCATAGATCGCAATCCGTTGCGGGGAAGGCGACAGACCTTTTTCGCGCAAATAGGTTACAGTTGTTTGCATAACAGCACCTTTCACCGGTATGTTCCGGTTAAAAAAACCGTATGCACACTCTTGGTGCATACGGCTGGATTGCTCTGATTATTTACCGAAGTAACGCTTCAGAAGTCCGGCAAAACCGGCACCGTGGCGGGCTTCGTCTTTGCTCATTTCGTGAACAGTATCGTGGATGGCATCGTAGCCGAGTTCTTTGGCGCGTTTGGCCAGATCGAACTTGCCGGCGCAAGCACCGGTTTCGGCTTCCACACGCATACGCAGATTCTTTTCCGTGGAGCTGGTCAGCACTTCACCGAGGAGTTCGGCAAATTTGGCAGCGTGTTCGGCTTCTTCAAACGCATAGCGCTTGTAGGCTTCGGCGATTTCCGGATAGCCTTCGCGTTCGGCCTGACGGCTCATGGCCAGATACATACCCACTTCGGTACATTCGCCCATGAAGTTGGCTTTAAGCCCTTCGCGGACTTCCATATCAATATCGTCATGACCGCCGACAAAGTGTTCGCAGGCAAACTTGATGGCGCCGTCGGTGGCAGCCTGGGCCGTGAATTTGCTGGCCGGAGCTTTGCACTGGGGACAGGCTTCGGGTGCATTATCGCCTTCGTGAACATAACCGCAGATAGAACATACATACTTCATTTTTTCTTGCCCTTTCAAAAATTTTCTTTTGCTGTTTTTTTGTTTTGATTACATTGTTGTAATCATTACAATATTAATGTATCTTCAATTTTGAAAAATGCAAATGTTTTTTCATAAAAAAATCAAAAAAATACAAAAAACTGTTTTTTGAGGTAAAAGCAGCCGCAGATAAGAAAGGCAGTTTTAAAAAAAAATGCCCCGGAAAAAATCCGGGGCATTTCCAAAAACTTTACTTGTTCTTGTGACGCATCGCCTTAAGCTGCTTCTTGCGCTTATGCTTGGCGATCTTCTTGCGGCGCTTTTTCTTCAAATTGCCCATTTTAAGACTCTCTTGTTTATAGTGATTAAACGTTAGGTTGCGTAAATTACTTGGCCAGAGTATTCATCAGCTTGTTGAGCTGGGACTTCTTGTTGGAAGCCTTGTTGGCATGGATCACGCCTTTTTTGGCGGCCTTGTCGAAAGCGCTGGCGCAGTCGCGCAACAGAGTCGCGGCGGCAGCGGCATCACCGGCTGCTACAGCAGCGCGGAACTTCTTTTCAACGGTTTTGAGAGAGCTTTTACGGGCGCGGTTGCGGGCATTGGCCTCGCGGCTGGTGCGCATCCGTTTGATCGCGGACTTGAGATGTGCCATCTTTTTGTTTAGCCTTTTCTTTGGGTCTGAACTGCGGGTGTTCGGGCCGTACTTCAGACGTTTTTATAACTTAAAAACTACTTTTATATCTCTAAACTCCCTGAAAAACACGACCTTCACGAGGGAACCGCCAGGATGGGGAACAGTTCCCGATCAAGCTTTTCAGCAGAAATCACTCCATGTGAAAGAAATAATATGCCACAAAATTTAAAATAGTCAAGTTTTTTTTAACTTTTTACCCGAATTTTTTCGCAGCTCTCCCATAATTTCCGTTATAAAGCAGCAGTAAAAACAGATTTTCCAAAAAATTTGCATATTTTTTTGTAGCCGGAAGAACCGTTTGTTTGCTCTTTTACTATTCTTATTGAGTGGCATACCCGTTCAAAATCTGAAGGTGCAGAACATGGATCTCCGGCGATATGATACGGTCGACAGGTGGCAAGGCAAAATTCAATTCCCCGGATTATCGGATTTTTTCATAACAAAGTGCCGATGATATGATGAATTATTTTGTTAAAAAGCGTTAAATCGGATTAGTTTTTTTTGTTTTGTGGTATTATATTGTCAAAAAGCGAAAAAACAGCGTTCCGGATGCTGGTGCAAAACACCTTTTGATGCCGCATTCAATGAGCGATTGCCGCAGATTTTTACAGAAAGGTGGAGGAGTTGAAAAATATATCAGATGAGTTTTATCCGGTGGCGATGACCATTGCCGGCAGCGATTCCGGCGGCGGCGCCGGGATCCAGGCGGATTTGCGGACTTTCAGTGCGGCCGGAATCTACGGTTGTTCGGTCATAACGGCGGTTACCGCCCAGAATCCGCGTCAGGTTTCAGGTTGCGAGGTCATGCCGCCGGACTTGATCAAAGCGCAGTACAATGCCATTGTCAGTTCTATGGCGGTTCGCGCTGCCAAAACCGGTATGCTGGGGAACGGTGCCGCAGTCAGAATACTGATCCGGTGTCTGGAAAACAAATCCTTTCCGCTGATCGTCGATCCGGTGATGATCGCCAGCTCCGGGGCCAAGCTGCTGGATGCTGAAGGCATGGAAATTGTGAAAAACGAGTTTCTGCATCTGGCCGATATGGTAACTCCCAATCTGCCCGAAGCCGAATGGCTGCTGGGGCGCAAACTCCGCGACCAGAACGATTATGTGCAGGGTGCAAGTGAGTTGGCCGAACGTTATAAGTGCGGTGTGTTGCTCAAAACCGGCCATGCTCCGGGGCCAAGTGATTTGATTGCCGATGTGGCAGTGATCGACAACAAGACCATGTTGTTGACTTCGCCGCGCGTAACTGATCTGGAAGAATATGCTGCTCACGGTACCGGCTGTACGCTTTCCAGTGCAATAACCGCCATGCTGGCCCGGGGCGAAAAGTGGCGCGATGCTCTGTTGGGCGCCAAGAGTTTTGTCTATGGATCTTTGTGCGAAGTAGCGCATGTGGGGAAAAAACTTGATTGTATGTATCCGCCGCTGGATGACTACAGCGGGCAGGTCGGTCTGAAAAATCTGACTCCGGGTAAAAAAAATGTATCCGGTACACGGAGGCAGAAGTAAATGCATTGTCGGTTGTTGTTATTGATCCTGCTGCTGGGGGTGGGGCTGCCGGGCGCGTTGATGCCCGCAGCGCAGGCGGCCAAAGACAGTACCGGGTTTACTTATAAATATGTTAAAGGCAGTAAATACTACCGGGTCGCGGATATTGCTTCTTATATGAATTTGCGTTTGCGGCGGGTCGGCAATATTTATGAATTGACCGGCAGCGCCGGGCGCATGGTGTTCAATCCGAAGAAACGCTACGGCAGTTTTAATAATGTTGTTATAAATTACGATTTCAATCCGGTCGTGCAGAATGGCGAGTTGTATATAAGTTCGGCCGATTTTTTTGGCCATGTACAGGTGTTGTTCAATCCTTACAGTTTGCGTAAAGTCGGGATCAGGACTATTCTGATCGATCCGGGGCATGGCGGCAATGACCGGGGCGCATCCGGTCTGCGCAACAACGAAAAAGACCTGACTCTGCAGATCGCATTGCGCTTGCACCGGCATCTGAAAAAAATGGGCTATCAGGTTTATATAACCCGGGTGAATGACCGGCGGTTGGAGCTGTCGGAACGGGCGCAGGCATCCAACTCGATCAAGGCAGACTTGTTTATTTCCATACACATGAACGCTGCTGCCAACCGTTCGGTGCGCGGTATCGAAACTTTTTCGCTGACAGCCGTCGGATCGCCTTCCAGCGGCGGCGATAAAGCTGAATACAAGATCTATCCGGGCAATGCGGCGCAAAATAACTCCATGTATCTGGCATGGCATGTTCAGAATAATCTGGTTCGAGCCACCGGCGGCAACGACCGGGGCGTCAAACACGCCCGGTTCGTAGTCTTGCGCGAAACCCGCTGTCCGGCTATATTGATCGAATGCGGATTTATTTCCAACCGTACTGAAGAAAGTTTGCTGGCTTCAGGCGCTTATCAGGAGAAACTGGCTCTGGCTATCGCCCGCGGTATTTACGATTACCATGCCGGTATATCGCAGAACCGCTGATCGGTTCGTGGGGAAGATCGCTGAAGCCGATTGGTTTACACGCCGCTGCTGCCGAAGCCGCCGCTGCCGCGGAGCGAGTCAGATAATTCATCCACGGTCAGCAGTTCAACTTCGGGCAATTCCGCGATCACCATTTGGGCTATCCGGTCGCCGCGTTTGATTTCAAACGCTTCCGGGCCGTGATTGAACATGATGACCCCGACTTCGCCGCGATAACCGGCGTCGATCGTGCCGGGGGAATTGGTCAAAGTTATATTATGTTTGAGCGCCAGACCGCTGCGCGGCCGCACCTGGGCCTCATAATTAACCGGCAGTTCAATAAATACTCCGGTCGGGATCAGGGTGCTTTTATTGACCGGAACACTCATGTCGGCGCGGCTTTTGAGATCAAAGGCCGCATCATCCGCGTGCGCTTTGGCCGGAATGAGGTCGCTGCACCCCGGCATCATGGTGATTTTTACTTGAATTTTCATGTAAGACCTCGGGTTTGATTTGCATGTAACAAAAATCGTGATACTGTAACACCACAAAATAAATATTGCAAAAACAGAAAAAGTTTTTTTAACAAGATTGCGGAAAATATATTATGGATATACGAGTCGGTATCGGGTACGATGTGCATAAATTAGTGGAGAACCGTAAATTGTTTTTGTGCGGGGTCGAGTTCGATCACCCTTTGGGGCTGTTGGGGCACAGCGATGCGGATGTGGCGTTGCATGCTATAAGTGATGCCATACTCGGTGCCGTCGGCGCCGGCGATATCGGCCAGTGGTTCCCGGATACCGACAATACATTCAAAGATGCCGACAGTAAAGAACTGCTGCGCACTGTCATGCAAAGCGATGCACTCAAAGGTTGGCAAGTCGGCAATCTGGATGTGGTGATTATTGCCCAGCAGCCTAAAATATTGCCGATGGTGCCGGCGATGAGAAAATGCTTGAGCGAACTGCTGAATTGCTCTGTGGACCGTATTTCCATAAAAGGCAAAACTACCGAAAAACTGGGCTTTACCGGCCGTGGCGAAGGCATTGCCGCCCACGCCGCAGTTTTGATGCAGAAACTTTGATTCCCTGTATCGGTTTTATGCCGGATACCCGGCAAGGTGCCTGATCCACAATTTTAACTCCTGATTGCGCTGCCGGTGATCGGGCAGCCGGGCGGCCAGAAGTTGATAAAAACGCGCAGAATGGTTCATTTCGCTGCGGTGCGCAAGTTCGTGGTAAACGATCAGTTCGATCAAATGCTCCGGGTACATGGCCAGATGCCACGAAAAATTCAAATCGCCGTGCGTGTTGCACGAGCCGAAGCGTTTTCTGGCCCCGTTGATCGAGAGCTTCCGGTAATTTGTATTGCATACAACGCAGGCCTTTTCCAGATGCAGTTGGATGATTCTGCGGGTTTGCCGGCGGTAAAAATTTTCCAGCATAACGCGGATCGAGTCCGGATCTGCAGTTGTGGTTTGGAACGCTGCGCCGTCAAACTTTATTATGCCGGACGGTGCGCTGTTTATCAGCTGCAGCGGATACTTTTTCCCCAGAAAAAAGAACTCACTGTTGATTTGAAAAGTGAACTCATGGGGTGGGGCGCTTTGATTTTCAATTGCCAGCTGTTGACGTTTGCGCCGCAGCCATGGAGCAAACTTCCTGAATACACGTTCCAACTGCAGTTCGGTTGCAGAATCCGGCACGAGCAGTTCGCAGCTGCCGTCAAAGTTCAATTTTATGCCAAAATTTTTCCGCCGGGAGGATGATTTAAGCTGTATATCCTCCGGCAGCCATCCGGGTCGTTGCATGGTTAAAAAAAATCTGAAAAAAAATTTGAAAAACTTTTGATCAAGGCTCGAAAAAGCCGTTATATGATATATATTACATCCATTAAGGTTAAATTCAAGTGCTGGAGGGAGCATATTTTATGAAAAACAAACCATTTCTGTTCAAACCGGTCATCTGGTGCCTGACGTTGTGCATCTGTGCTGTAAGTATTGCCGGCGAAAAACGTCCGCCCATAAGCGAAGATAATCTGTTGCGCGTGGTGGCTTCGACCACATTGAAAACGCTGGAGAAGGCGCATTTCCGCAAGTTGCCGGCCGATGCGGAACTTTCCGGTCGGATCTTTGACGCTTACATCGATCAGCTTGACCCCGGCAAAACCTATTTTACCCAACAGGATATAGCAAGGTTCACCAACAGCCGTTCCCGGCTGCTGGTGTTGGTCAATCGCGGCGAACTGCAGGTGATATTCGATATTTACCACTGCTATTTGCAGCGCATCAGTCAGTACCGCGAGTTTGTGGAAGCGGAAATCAAACAGGGTGTGGAGTTTGAGTCTGACGAATACTACCAGACCGACCGCAAGGAACTCAATTACTGCAAAGACGATGCGGAATTGAAAAAACTGTGGAAACAGCGGCTCAAAAATGATTTGCTCTACTACCGTTTGATGCAGAAGATCATGACCGAACAGGCCAGTGATCCCAAAGTTCAGGCCGATTTGCAGAAACGCTGGTTCAAAAAGAGTCCGGAAGATAAGGTGCGTTCCCGTTTGCACGATGTTTACAATGCAGCCTCGCAGAACGATCGTATGGATATACTGGGTATATTCCTGACTGCTGCCTCCCAGGTGTATGGGCCGCATTCTTATTATTCCACTCCCAAACAGGCGGAAGATTTTGATATACATTTCTCGCTTTCTCTGACCGGGATCGGTGCTACTCTGACCAACGAAGACGGCTATGTTAAAGTCGTACATATCGTGCCGAAGGGCCCGGCGGATAAGGACGGACGTTTGAAGGTCGAAGACCGGATCATTGCCGTAACGCAGGAAGGCGGTGAACCGCTGGATATAATTGATATGAGTGTAAGCAATGCCGTAAAATATATCCGCGGACCGGCCAATACCAAAGTTACATTGACGGTGCTGCCGGCAGCCCAGGGGGCTTCGGCCATGCCGGTGGATATAACTATTGTCCGCGGTAAAGTTGAATTGCAGGAGGAAGCTGCGCAAGGACGTATTCAGGAAGTTGTATTGGAAAATGGTGTCAAAAAGCGCATCGGCATCATCACGCTCAACAGCTTTTATATGGACTTTGATGCTGCTGCCCGGGGCGAAGAAAATTATCGCAGCTGTACCCGCGATGTACAGGCGATACTGGAAAATTTCAAGGCCGGAAAAGTCGACTCCGTGGTGCTTGATCTGCGCAACAATTCCGGCGGCAGCCTGAAAGAAGCGATCTCTTTGAGCGGACTTTTTATTACCCGCGGTCCGATCGTGCAAGTGGTGGATTCCGGCAATCACCGTTCGGTATACCGCGATCCTGATCCCGCTATAGTTTATTCCGGGCCGCTGGTTTTGCTGGTGAGCAAATTTTCTGCCTCCAGTACCGAAATCCTTTCCGGCGCCATGCAGGATTACAGACGTGCCGTGCTGGTCGGCGACAGTCGCACTTACGGCAAAGGAACGGTTTTGAGCGTTACTGATTTGAATGATATGTTGAGCTTTTTCCTGTCGTTCATGGATATGAATGCCGGCAGCCTGACTTATGAGTGCGCTATGTTCTACCGGGTTTCCGGTGGGTCCAATCAGGCCAAAGGGGTCAACAGCGATATTGTGCTGCCGAGTTTTTCGGAAGAAATGGAAATCGGCGAAATGTTCAACGATAACTTTCTTCCGTGGGGGCAGATATCGGCAGTTTCCATGACAAGAGAGTCTTATTCCGGTTACAAACCGTTGACCGATATTATGATCGGAAAACTTGCCGAAAATTCCCGGCGTCGTTACCAACAGTCGCCGAAGCTGCGGCAGATGCAGAGCGAGATCCAGCGGTTCAGAGAAGTGCGCAAACGTAAAAAAGTTTCGCTGAACGAGAAAAAACGTCTGCAGGAGTACTATGATGAAAAAGCTGCCTCCGACCGGGTTGAGGCTATGATGGATATTTCGGAAAAGAACGGAAAAGATAAAGAAGCCAGGGATCTGCTGCTGCAGGAAGCTGCTGCTATTGCTGCTGAATACGCATATTATCAACAGCAGGGTGTGGAGAAATAAGCCAATGTGCGATGACCGCGTTGAAAAAAAATATTCATTTGTACCGGAAGCTCCGGCTCCGGTTCTTCAGCCGGCAGCTTTTCCGGTGGCATTGCCGGTGGCTTACGCTTCGAACAAACTGGTAAGTGCGATTTCGCTGCGTTTGGGATTGTTGTGCGGCGGTTCCTTTTTGTTGGGGTATATCGTACTGCCGGTTATCGGTGTGATATTGGCGGGGAATAATGAAACGGTCAACGGTTTGCTGTCGCTGGTCTGTCCGTTTTTGAGCATCATTATATTGTTTGCCGGCGGGTGGCTGCTGTATGGCAGCTGGCGTAAACTTTTTGCCGATCTGAATTTTTGCCAATTTCCGATGATGATGTTTATGGTGTGGGGGTTCCCGCTGGCGCTGGGTATATCTTTTGCCAGTGCTGTGATTACCACGCTTTGGCAGCTGGCGGGCGAAAAAATGGGCCTGGAGTTCGGGATTCCGCCGACGGTGGAAATAATGCAAAGTCAGGAGCATTGGCAGGTCGCAGCCATGGCGGTAACAGCCTTGCTGGCGGCACCGCTTTATGAAGAAATACTCTTCCGGCGGGTTCTGTTTGGCTTGGTGTATCAATATTGCGGGCGTTGGGTGGCATACGCAGTTACCGCGCTGGCGTTCGGATTGGTGCATATGTCGCTGCTGCAATTGCCGGGATTTCTGCTGATCGCTTCGCTGTGGCAATTTCTTTATGTGCGCGAGAGAAACTTGTGGGTGTCGATAATCCTGCATTTTTATAATAACCTTGTAGCAGTATCAATGCTGCTGATAATCCGCTATAAAGATTTTTTAATCGAGCTGCTCATGCGTTTGAATGCAAATACATGATTTGCTCAATGCTAAACTGAAGGTACACAATGTTTAAACAGCACAATATAATCACTGCCGTAGAGCTGGGGACCAGCAAAATCTGCGTGCTGATCGGGGAATACTCCGAAGACGGGCTTGCCGTGATCGGGTTCGGCGAAGCATCCAGTGGTGACGGAATGCTCAAGGGCGAGATCCTTTCCATGGAGGCTGTTCAGGAAAAATTGACCGAGGCATTGGATGCCGCCGACAATATGAGCGGTCAGGAATTGAATAACAGTTCGCTGGTCGTAATGAGTGTTACCGGTTGCGATATGGGCTCGTTTGTCGGCGAAGGCACCGCTTTTGTGCAGAACGAAAACGGCACTGTCGGCGATGAGGAAATGGCCGAGGCTGTGCGTAATTCCAAACATAAACAATTGCCGTTTGACCGGCGCCAGATCGGCAGTTTTGATGCATATTACAAACTCGACGGCGTGCGCAGAGTGCCGTATCCGATCAATCAGCAGGCCAGTACATTGCAAGTGTATTCACATGTTATCCACGGCGATAAAAACCGGTTGGAAAACTTTTCTACCGCATTGGATTACTGCGGGATCGGTTTTGAGCCGGAATTTATTTTCAGCCCGCTGGCGGATATGTTCGGCGTGCTTTCGGAGGATGAGCTGGAAAACGGTGCATTGCTGATCGACCTGGGCGCCGGTACTACCGAGTATGCCGTGGTTTATCAGAACGGCGTGCTGGCTTCCGGCGTGCTGGCGTTGGGCTTTGATCATGTTATAAGCGATCTTTCGGTCGGGTTGAACCTGCCGGCAGCTGCCTGCCGCAAACTGATAAACGATGGTACACTGGAACAGTTTATCCGCGAAAATCAATCCCATCTGCAGTGCCGCACGATCGGCGGAGCAAACCGCAAAATACCGGTGGATTCCTTTACCCGGATCATTGACGCGCGTTTGCGCGAAATTTTTGAATTGATCCGCAAGCAGTTGTACAAAGAGAGTTTTTGGCGCAACCTTTCTGCCGGCTGCGTGCTGACCGGCGGCGGATCGGAGTTCTTTCTGACCCGCGAAATCTTCCGGCAGGTTTGCGATCTGCCGTCGCGGATCGGTAAACCGCTGGATGTGGTTGGCAGCGATGAGTTGTTCCACCCCCGTTACAGTACGGTTTTCGGAGCATTGCGTTTCGGACAGAAACTCTGTCAGCTGAACGAGAGCCGTCGCGGCAGCTCTTTCTGGGATGGGCTGCGCAGCAAGATTTCAGGTTTGGGTGATGCGTTTTCGCGCACCTCGCGTCCGTTCCGTAAAAACAGAAAGATGTGAGGTTTACAGTTATGAATAATTTGCAGCGTAAAAAAGAAGTTGTGATCCTGGGATTGGGCGGTGCCGGCGGCCGGGTGGTGCAGACTATAAACAGTTTGCCGGAAGCTGCCGGATTGCGTTTGTGCGTGTTTGATACCGACCGGCGGGCATTGGAACAGCTGGAACTGCTGCCCGATAACTGCAAGGTGCTTTGCGATGAACAATGGCTGCTGGGGCAGGGCACCGGCGGCGATGTTATGAAAGGCCAGCGGGCGATCGCGCGCGAAGGCAATCAACTGCAGCAGTTGATGCACGATGCCGCGCTGCTGCTGATCGTGGGCGGACTGGGCGGCGGAACTGCCACCGGCGGAGCCGGCGTGATTTCGCGGATGGCCCGCAGCAATAATCTGACTGCGTTGGGGATTTTTGAAATGCCGTTTTCGTTTGAAGGCCCCGGCCGCAGCCGCGCGGCCGAAAACGGTCTGCGCGAATTGCTTGCTTTGTCCGATACGGTAATGGGCATACCCAATGATCTTTTATTTTCGGTGCTTCCGGCGGAAACCGGTTTTGCCGATGCTTTTAACTTGGCCGACGGGGAGTTTGCCCGGGCCGTGCTGGGCATAGTCGATGTTATCAGTCCGGGCAATTTGCTGTCGGCGGATATCGGCGATCTGGCGGCCATCCTCAAGAGCCGCAAAAGCTATGCCGCGATCGGGGTCGGATATGGCGACTCGGATGAACCGGGAGAATCCTGCAATCAGGCGTTGACCGCATTGCTTGATTCGCCTTTCCTCGGCGGAGCGGCCAAACTCAAAGATGCTGACGCGGTGATCCTGAATCTGACCGGAGGGGAAGCGCTGACGATCAACAATGTAACGCGCACTTTGGAAAGCGCCGGTGCTTTGCCCGGTATTGCTGCCAAAGTCATGGTCGGAGCCAATGTCCGGCCGGGCATGGGCAGTCGGGTGCACATTACCGCTGTAGCTATCAAATATGATGAGCGCGAAACTGTGACCCGACCGGTTGCCGAAGCTGCCAAACCCGCCCGGCGGACGCGGCGGCGCGAGCAAAGTGCAGCTCAACCGGTGCAGCAGATGCTGCCTTTGACCATGAACAGCTGCGGTATTTTTGAAGGCCGCACCCCCACAATCATTGATGGGGTAAACTTTGATGTTCCGGCCTTTGTCCGGCGGCAGGTGAGCATAGATACCGGCGAATGATTTGCCGGTACAGTCAGATGACTGGATCGGCCAGGGCCTTTCCGGCGTATTTGCCGGCATGGGAGGCCAACGCAGAATCCAGAAAAAGCTGTAATGCGTAAAACAAAAGGCACGAAACCACAGCTGCACTTTGCTGCAACTCGGCGATCGCGATCATGGCCAGCGCCATAGTTGCGGATTTGCTGGCACCGCAGAAAATCATGGCCTTGCAGTCGCCAATGCTCATTTTCAGCGCCTGGCCGATCCAATACGGTACTGCCATTGAAAGCAGATGCAGTACCAGCGATATGCCCAGAATCAGTATGACCGTTGGAACGCTGATTTGGAAAATATGGTCGCGGGCATCGGCAAAAAAGACCAGAGAGAGCATGATCGTGGCAGTCAGGGGTATATAATCCAGCAATTTATTGTACCACGAACGCAGAATGGATTTTTTTATGATATACCCCGCCGACAGCGGCAGCATTACGGTCAGGATAAGCTGTTTGAACATCTTTATGGTATCCACATTGCCGCTTTCGGTCTGGCCCAGCAGAAAACCCAGCACCAGCGGCAGCGTGATGATGGCCGCCAGATTGAACAAAACCGTTATCGCTATCGCCAGCATCATATTGCCTTGGGCCTGTTGGGTCATAACGATGCCGGAACTTAAAGTCGGCGGTGCCGCCAGAATGACCAATAATCCGGCCAGCAAAGTCGGGTCCCACGGCATCATGCGCAGCGCGGCCCAGCCGGCAAAAGGCAGCAGGATCAACGTAAATACAGCGCCGACCGGGAGCCCGAGCAGAAAAGAGCGGTCAAATTTGAGTTCGTCCAGTTTTATCTGCATACCGCTGATCAGAAAAATGACCACGATCATAGCATGAGTGGTAATATATTTTTTGCAGAACAAACCGCCCGCCGGTGAATAAAGCGCCCATAAGACAGCGATCAGGATACCCACGGGCAGAAAAAGTTTTTTGAACATGCTGAAACTCCGTAGATTTGTAACCGTACCGCGTATAATATATGGAATAAAGCAGAATATGCAACCAGCTGAAGTCAGAAAAATCATAAAAAAAATAAAAAGTTGTTTGCCAGTTGCATAATAACGGTGTATATTATAGCTCCGGTTTAAGTTGCCGGAGGTGAAACGTTAATAACCAAACACCCGGACGGACTGCATTAAGAATTGAAAAATAGTCCGCCGCAACGCAGAAAGGAAGTGCAAAATGGGTAAAATCACGATTCACGATCTTATGGAGGCCGGTTGTCATTTCGGTCATCAAACCCGCCGTTGGAACCCGAAGATGAAGGAATACGTCTACGGTGCGCGCAATGGTATTTCCATCATCGACCTGACCAAGACCATGCGTCAGTTGGCCAACGCTTGCAACTTCCTGGGTAATGTGGTTGCCAAGGGTGGCGATATCCTCTTTGTCGGTACCAAACGTCAGGCGCAGGAAATCATCCGCAATCTGGCTGCCGAAACCGGCATGTACTATGTGGCCGAACGCTGGATGGGCGGTATGCTTACCAACAACATCACCATCCGCAAGAGCATTGCCAAGATGATCGAATCCGACAAGATTCTGGCTGACGAAGAAGCTACTTCCAAGCTCAAGAAGAAGGAAGTGGTCATGCTCACCCGCGATAACCAGAAGCTGCACGGCAACCTCGACGGTATCGCCGAAATGAAGAAACTGCCCGCCGCTTTGTTTGTTATCGACGTCTGCCACAACGATATTGCTGTACGCGAAGCCGCCAAACTGAACATTCCGATCGTTGCTATTGTTGATACCAACGCCGACCCGGATCTGATCGACTATCCGATCGTTGCCAACGACGACGCTGTCAAGAGCCTGCAGGTCATCACCGATGTGGTGCGCGATGCCATCCTGACCGCCAAAGAAGTCTACAACAAGAGCGTGGTGGAAGCTGCCACCGCCAAGGGTGCTGCCGACAAGATCGCTGCCGAAGCTGATGCTGAAGCCGAAGCTGCCGCTCCCAAGGCCCGCCGTCCCCGCAAGGCCGCTGCTGAAGGCGAAACCAAAAAACGCGCTCCCCGCAAGGCTGCTGCCAAAGCTGAAGAAGCTCCCAAGGCTGAATAATTTAACGATATAGAAGATTTTCAGGAGATAATACAATGATCACTGCTGATGTAGTCAAGAAGCTCCGGGATATGACCGGTGCCGGTATGATGGATTGCAAACGTGCGCTTACCGAAGCCAACGGCGATATGGAAAAGGCTGTTGACGTTCTGCGCAAATCCGGTGCTGCCAAGGCCGAAAAGAAATCCGGCCGCGCCACCAAAGAAGGCAAAGTTGCCTGTCTGGTCGAAGGCAAAGTCGCCGCGATGGTCGAAGTTCTGTGCGAAACCGACTTTGTGGCCAAAACCGATAAATTCAACAACTACCTGAACGATCTGCTCAAGCGTATCGCTGCCGGCGAAGGCAACGGTTGCGTCAGCGAAGCCGTGCAGGAAGCTGAAAAGGCCGCGATGGTCGAATTGATCGCCACCATCGGCGAAAACATGCAGATCCGCCGCGCTGCCCGTTGGGCCGCCGAAGGCGAACTGGCCAGCTACATCCACATGCAGGGCCGTATCGGTGTGCTGGTTGAAATCGAAGGCAGTGCCGATGCCGATCTGCTGAAGAATATCTGTATGCACATTGCTGCGTTCAATCCGTCGTTCATCGACCGCAGCGAAGTTCCGGCCGAATGGATCGCCCGCGAAAAGGAAATCGCGGCTGCCCAGCTCGCCGGCAAACCTGCCGAAATGATCGACAAAATCGTTATGGGCAAGATCAACAAGCGCTACACCGAAGTCTGCCTGATGGATCAGCCCTGGATCATGGACGACAAGTCCAGTTTGGCCAAGCTCTACAAAGATCTCAAGGTAAAGCGTTTTGTCCGCTGGGAAATCGGCGAAGAAATCTGATCTTTTCAGTATTGAAAATAAAGGCGTCCGGAATCTACCGGACGCCTTTTTTGTAAAATCAGACTGTTCCGCTGTCGGTGGAACGGTAATATTGTAAAACAGGTGGGTATATGGCTTTGATGCAGTGGAAAAAACTTTTGTCGGCCCGTCGGTTGGGGGCCTCCGGAACGGCGGCGGTGCAACCGGGGCGTTCGCCTTTTCAGCAGGATTTTGACCGGATCGTGTTTTCGTCATCGTTCCGGCTGCTGCACGACAAGGCACAGGTTTTTCCGCTTTCGGACGAAGATCATGTGCGTACCCGTCTGACCCACAGTATTGAAACGGCTTCCATCGGCCGCTCGCTGGGGGCGATCGCCGGGGTGGGGATCTGCGAAAAACTGACCGACAGCCGCATCCGGCCCAATCATATCGGCGAAATCGTGGCCGCAGCCAGTCTGGCGCACGATATAGGCAACCCGCCATTCGGACACTCCGGCGAAGAGTCGATCCGCTACTGGTTCAATCATTCGCCGGTGGCCGAAAAGCTGCGGCGCGAAATGAGCGAAGCTGAAATTGCCGACATTGTGCGTTACGAAGGCAATGCGCAGGGATTCCGGGTATTGACCAAATTGGAAATGCCCGAGAATTACGGTGGTATGCAGCTTACCTGCGCTACTTTAGGTGCAGTTGCCAAATACCCGGTAACATCGTCTGCTGAAATCAAACCGGTCGGGGTTGCCGGCAAAAAGTTCAATTTTTTCCAATCCGACCGTGCTTTGTTTGACGAAGTGGCGTCGGTTTGCGGCCTGCTGCCGTGCGGAAATGATGGTTATTGCCGGCATCCGCTGGCATTTCTGGTGGAAGCTGCCGATGACGTAACTTACCGCATTGTTGACTTTGAAGACGGGCATCTGCTCAATATTATAGATTACTGGGAACTGGAGAGTTTGATGCTGCGTATCATCGGCGATACCGGCGAAACCCGCGAACGGCTCAAGGCACTGCCCAGTGAACGGCGCAAGGTGGAAATGCTCCGGGCAATGACGCTGGGAGCGCTGGTCAAACAGCTGACCCGTACTTTTCTGGAATATGAAGATGTAATGCTGGCCGGAAAACTTGAACAGCCGCTGATCGAGCTGATTCCCTCCGCGGGGGTGTTGGCCGAAATTTACGATATAAGCGTGGAAAAAATCTATACCTATCGCCGTGCTACCGAGATCGGTGTTGCCGGTTACGAGCTTACCAGCGGGTTGCTGGATGTGCTTATGAGCGCCGTGGAAGAGTATGTGGATGCGCTCAAGCGCGGCGAAAAGCCGGAGCCGCGCAGCCGCCGTCTGCTGGGGTTGCTGCCCGACAGCTGCTGCGAACCGGAAAACACAGAGTGGATGCAGAGCGCGTATTGCCGTCTGCAGCGGATATTGGATTATTTTACCAGCATGACCGATACCCATGCGGTATCTACATTCAAAAAGATCAAAGGTATATCGCTGCCGGGAATGCTTTTTTGAGACCTGCGGATCGGCAATAAGTTGCGCAAAACGGCATTAAAACAGAAAAAATGCAGGTTTTTTCAGATATTTTCTTGCGTAAAAGCCTTAATGGTGATATATTAAATGTCCTTGAAGTTGTAATTGTTTAAACATTTTAAATAAAAAACTAAACCGGCTGACGGAAGGTCAGTTTTTTTCAAGTGCGGTTGTACGGCGGAATTAAGTCCCCTTGCCGGCAGTCAAGCGAGAGAAAACGGCATAACGCAGACCAAAAAGAGGAAAAGAAATGGCAGTCAGAATCAGAATGAAACGTACCGGCGGCACCAATAACAGCTGCTACCGGGTGGTGGTAATGGATCAGTGCGCGCAGCGTGATGGCAAAGCGATTGAAGAAATCGGTTTCTACAATCCCAACAGCAAGGTCGAAACCCTCAAGGTCGACCGCTATGACTATTGGGTCAGCGTTGGCGCCCAGCCCAGCGAAACGGTCAAAGATGTGGCCAATCGCGTAAAGAACAACATCAGTCTTGCCGATCTGGTGCGCAAGCCCACGATCTCCAAGAAAGCCAAAGCCAAGCTCGAAGCTGAAGCCAAGGCCAAGGCGGAAGCCGAAGCCGCCGCTGCCGAAGCCGCCGCTGCTGAAGAAGCTCCGGCCGAAGCGTAATAACAGCGCTGCTTGAACAATTCAGTTGGTTCGTTGTTCCGTGATCGCGGAACAACGGACTGATCCCGTGAGCAAGAGAAAAAGCGTTTGGAGTGTACGGTAAAGCCGACCGGTAGTTTAGAGTTGTGGAGCGTCGGTCTTTACCTGCAGTCAGGCGTCTTTACCGGCGGCACGGTGAGAAGATGAGGTAAGCATGTTTAAGTCGTTACTGAAGCTGTTCGGGGTAGGGAGCAAGAGTTCCTGTACCTGCGGTTGTTCCGCAGAAGGGAACAAGGTTCGTGAACTCGAACACTTTGTGGATTATGTGGTCCGGGCTCTGGTTGATTACCCGGACGAAGTGAACGTATCTTCCCGCGAGGCGGAAAACGGTACTGTTATCAGCATCGACTGCCGCAAGGAAGATATCGGCAAGGTCGTTGGCAAACGCGGCAAGACCATTATGGCGATCCGTTCGCTGGTCTCCGGTGCCGGCGGCCGCCTTCAGCAGCGTATTTCTGTAGAAGTCGTTGACTGATTGATTGCCCGGTTTAACGGGGAAAAGGACGGCACTGAAAATGAAAGTTGAAGTGTTGACGCTCTTTCCGGAGATCTATCCTGGGCCGTTGGGTTCCAGTGTGATCGGCCGGGCGATCGAAAAAAAGATCCTGTCGCTGGAAGCGATAGATCTCCGGCGTTATACGCATGACCGGCGCGGAACCGTGGATGATTCGCCATACGGCGGCGGTCCCGGTATGCTGATGAAGATCGAGCCGTTGGCAGAAGCGCTTGACGAACTGAAAAGTCCGGGAAAACGTGTTATACTGCTTGGTCCCCGGGGGCGTAAGTTTGATCAAAGCATCGCCCGCGAGCTGGCGCAGTCGGAAGAACTGCTGCTGGTATGCGGTCATTACGAAGGGCTGGACGAACGGGTCCGGCAGCTTTATGATTGCGAAGAACTGTCGATCGGCGATTATGTGCTGACCAGCGGCAATCTGGCGGCGATGGTGGTAATAGATGCAGTTACGCGTCTGCTGCCGGGGGCGCTGGGGTGCGATGAGTCGGGCGAAGACGAGTCTTTTTCGGAAGGCTTGCTGGAGTATCCGCAATATACGCGTCCGGTGGAATTCCGCGGTTTGCGGGTGCCGGAGGTGTTGCAAAGCGGCGATCATGGTGCGATCTGCAAGTGGCGCCGGCGTCAGTCCGAAGCGTTGACGCAGCGTTTGCGGCCGGATCTGTATAAAAAGGCGGTATTTGAGCGTTTGAAGCTTATACCGATGAAAGAGTGGAAAAAAACAACTAAAAAGTTTTTGATACAAAAGGAGAAATTGAAAAATGGAAATTCTCAAGAAAGTTTCTCAGGAATACCTGAAGAGTGAAGTTACCGAATTTTCCGTCGGCGACACCGTCAAGGTTTATGTGAAGATCGTCGAAGGCGACAACGAACGTATTCAGGCTTTCACCGGCACGGTCATCGCCCGTAACGGCAGCGGCATTGCTGAAACTTTCACCGTCCGCCGCGTGGCGTTCGGCGAAGGTGTGGAACGTGTTTTCCGTATCCACAGCCCCCGTATCGACAAGATCGAAGTTACCCGCCGTGGTAAGGTCCGTCGTTCCAAGCTGTACTACCTGCGCGACAAGGTGGGTAAGGCCGCTCGCGTCAAGGAGCTCCGCGACGCCCGGTAATCAGTATCATGGCTGATAAAATTGACGGCGGGCAGACAATAGATGTTTTGTCCGCTGATGACGAACTCCTGCAACTGGAACGAGAAAAATTCCAGGCGGGATTTCGTTTTGTAGTGGGTATAGACGAAGTTGGCCGCGGGCCGCTGGCAGGGCCGGTGGTAGCGGCCGCAGTCGGATTCCCGCCGGGGGCGAAGATCCCCCGCGTGAATGATTCCAAGCAGCTTACCGGCGAACGCCGCGAGGCGCTGGATGCTGCGATCCGGGCTGTGCCCGGGGTAAGGATCGGTATTGCCGAAGTATCCGTGGAAGTGATCGACCGGATCAACATTCTGCAGGCTACCCATCAGGCGATGAGGAAAGCTGCGGAAGCGATTCCGGAAGCGGACTGTCTGCTGGTGGATGGCTTGCCGGTCAAGGGGTTGCCGGCGGAATCGTTCAATGTGATCAAAGGCGATGCCCGGAGTGCCAGTATTGCGGCGGCGAGTATCATAGCCAAAGTATACCGCGACCGGCTGATGAGTGAATTGGATAAACAATACCCCGGTTACGGGTTGAGCGATAACAAAGGTTACGGTACTGCGCAGCATTTGCAGGCGCTTAAAACGCTGGGTGCAAGCAGCATCCACCGCAAAAGTTTTGCTCCGGTGCGGGATGTTATAACCCCGCCGCCGGAACAGTTGGAACTTTTTTGAATTTGAGATTTCAGAGGATAGTTGAGTTATGAGTGCAGAAGTTCTTCAGAGCCAAAGGAGGGCATCCCGCGTTACCGACGCGGGGCAGACTATGTAACGCCTGACCAGGAACATGCGATTCTTTAACAAAAACTTTTCTATAAAAATAAACAGGTATATATTATGGCTAAATTTCCGATTGAAACGATCCGGCACAGCGCGGCGCACGTTATGGCCGCGGCGGTGCAGAAACTTTTCGGCGATGTAAAATTTGACATCGGCCCCTCGACCAGCGACGGTTTTTATTATGATTTTGATATGGAACACCGTCTGTCGGTGGAAGATCTGGCGGCGATCGAAGAAGAGATGCGCAAGATCGTCAATGCTCATATTCCTTTTGAATACAGCGAAATGAGCCGCGAAGAAGCTCAAGCGCTGCTCAAGAGCAAGAATCAGCCCTATAAACTGGAACGTCTGGCGGATATCGAAGAAGGTTCCAGGATCACTTTTTACACCATTGGTGAATTTGCCGACCTCTGCCGCGGCCCGCACGTTGAACATACCGGTCAGATCGGTGCGTTCAAACTTATGAACGTGGCCGGCAGCTACTTCCGCGGCGACGAAAACAACCCCATGCTGCAGCGTATTTACGGCGTGGCATTCCCGGATAAGGCTGAATTGAACGCTTACTTGCGGATGCTCGAAGAAGCCAAGAAACGCGATCACCGCAAACTGGGTAAAGAACTGGAACTGTTCAGTTTTTCCGAAAATGTCGGCCCCGGGCTGGTGCTGTGGCACCCCAAAGGCGCGTTTATCCGCAATGCGTTTGAAACCTATTGGCGCGAAAAGCATTACAGCAACGGTTATGATTTGCTTTATACGCCGCACATCGGTCAGAGCATCTTGTGGAAGACCAGCGGGCATTTGGATTTCTACCGCGACGCGATGTATTCTTCCATGGAAATCGACGAAGTGGATTACTACGTCAAGCCGATGAACTGCCCGTTCCATATCGAAGTATATAAGAGTAAGTTGCGCAGCTACCGCGAGCTGCCCTGCCGCTGGGCGGAATTGGGTACGGTTTACCGCTACGAAAAATCCGGTGCGCTGTACGGTTTGCTGCGGGTGCGCGGTTTTACCCAGGACGATGCGCACATTATCTGTACGCCCGAACAGATCGAAGACGAAATCGCCCGGGTGTTGGAATTCAGTTTGTCGATCTGGAAAGATTTCGGCTTTACCGAAATCAAACCCTATCTGGCGACCCGTCCGGCCAAGGCGGTGGGCGATCCTGCCCGCTGGGAACAGGCGCTCAATGCGTTGAGCAACGCGGTGAAAAAGGCCGGTTTGGAGTGCGAAGTCGATAATGGCGGCGGTGCGTTCTACGGTCCCAAGATCGACCTCAAGGTCAAGGACGCGATCGGCCGCGAATGGCAGACCACGACGATCCAGTTCGACTTCAATCTGCCGGAACGTTTTGATTTGACCTATATCGGCGAAGACGGTAAAAAACATCAGCCCTATATGGTACACCGCGCACTGTTCGGTTCGCTGGAACGCTTTATGGGTATTCTGATCGAACAGTATGCAGGGGCTTTCCCCATGTGGTTGGCTCCGGTGCAGGCCAAAGTGCTGCCGATCACCGAAAAACAGCATGAATATGCGCGCAAGGTGGTCGATGAACTTAAAGCTAACGGCTTCCGCGTGGAACTCGATGACCGGGCCGAAAGTTTGGGTGCCAGAATCAAAGACGCCCGCAATCAGCGCACCAATTACATTATCGTGATCGGTGAACGCGAAGCCGAAAACGGTCAGGTTGGCGTGCGCAACCGCCGCGAAGGCGAGCTGGGAGCCATGAATTTGGCAGATTTGATGAAAAAAATGCAATTTGAAGTTGCGAATAAAATAATTTGAGCTATATTAATATAATTGACGCGTTTTGGGTACGCGGTGTTTAATTTGCATAACAGGACTTTAAAAGGGAGGAACTGGTTATCGCTAAGTTGTTAAAACCCGGAGATCGTTCGTTCACCGCTGAACAGG
Source organism: Lentisphaerota bacterium (assembly GCA_015061695.1). GTDB lineage: Bacteria > Verrucomicrobiota > Lentisphaeria > Victivallales > Victivallaceae > SIG78. The sequence goes on along the minus strand of SUWA01000029.1, from coordinate 1,446 downwards.
TTCGTCTGATCGGCGCGGACGGAGAGCAGTTGGATATTGTCAGTTTTGCCAAGGCAAGAGATCTTGCTGCACAGGCTGGCTTGGATCTGGTACTGGTTTCTGATCGTGCAGTGCCGCCGGTAGTGCGGATCATGGACTATGGTAAACTTCTGTTTGAACAGAAGAAGAACCTCAAGAACCAGCGCAAGAACAACGTTGCCCAAAAGGTCAAGGAAGTCAAGTTCCATGTCAATATCGATACTCATGACTACGAGTACAAGCTCGCCCGCGGGGTTGAATTCCTCGGCAAGGGCTGCAAACTCAAGGTTACATTGATGTTGCGCGGCCGCGAAATGGCCCACCAGGATCTGGCTTTTGAATTGATGGATAAGGTTATGGCGTATCTGGCAGAATACGGCGAAGCCGATGGCAAGCCGAAATTGCTGGGACGCAATATAACAGTATTTTTTGCGCCGCTGAAGAAGTCAGGGCGCACCGCCGAGGCTGGCCGGCATCTGCCGCCCCGGGTGGATAACGAACAACCTGAAATTGACGGTGATGATACTGAAGATTGATCGGATCTGTCATATTTCGCAAGCAAAAGGAGAAAAACGATGCCTAAACTGAAGACCCGGAAGTGCGCCGCCAAGCGCCTGAAGCAGACCGGGACCGGTAAGTACCGCCACAACAAGGCGGGTGCCCGTCACCTCATGTCGACCAAAAACGCCAAGCGCCGTCTGCGCCTCCGTCAGGATGGTGAAGTTTCGGCCGCCGAAAAGAAGCGTATCAAGGTGGCTCTGCCCTACGGCCTGTAAGGCTTGAGCAGCAACTCTAAACAGCAAACATGAGGAATTTTGAATTATGAGTAGAGTAACTTGTGCAGTCGCTTCGAGAAAACGCCGCAAGCGCGTGTTGGAGCGGGCCAAAGGTTTTTACGGTGCCAGCAGCAAGCGCATCCGTACCGCGTATGATGCCGTTGATAAGGCGATGACCCACGCGTATCGTGGCCGTAAACAGAAGAAGCAGCAGTATCGTCAGCTCTGGACGGTGCGTATCAACGCCGCCTGCCGTATGCTGGGTACCAACTACAGCCAGTTTATGAACGGTCTCAAGAAGGCCGGGATTGAGCTGAACCGTAAGATGCTGGCCGATCTGGCCGTTACGGAATTTCAGGAATTCAAGGCTCTGGTGGAAAAAGTTTCCAGCGCCAAATAAGTTCCTGTTGACCGATTGAATCGGTTTTTTGAAATTACAGCTTGAGAGCCGTTCCTTTTTGAGAAAAGGTACGATCTCAAGCTGTTTTTTTTGCGGCACTGCCGCTTAAATCTTGCGGTCAACCGTCGCGGATCGCTTTGCGGCTCGGTCGGGGCGACTTCGGGTGTTACTCTACGAGTAGCACCGTCAGTCTACCGCCCCATCCGCGTTGCGCTCCATCGCCGGATTGCCTCGCAATCTTTAAGCGGCAGC
>SUWA01000028.1 GCA_015061695.1 Lentisphaerota bacterium | reverse complement strand
TCCGGCAGCAAGTTCACAATGCTGCCAATCGGCAGGGATTTCGACCGCATACTCTGTAAGCATGAAACAGCGGGGGAAGAACCAGTACGGCAAAGTACGTTTTCCGGCAGTACGAACCAGATTTTCCAAGCCCGACTCCGGCAGAGTGAACGATATATATCCGCCGCTTTGTTTCCAGAAATCCGGCACAATGAACTTCATTTTTATCTCGCCTGGGTACCGGTCAAAGTTGCGCGATTTCTCAATCAGTTCCGCCCCTGCCAATACGCCGGAAAACTGCTGTTCCCAGAATTGCCGTTCCTCTTCGGGTTTGATATTGGCAAAATAACGGTTGCGCCGGGCAAACTCGCCGCCGTAATACTCGCAACTGCGGGTAAACTCCGCACTGCCTCCGGGCAGCATTTTAATAACAAAGGAAGTCTTGATAGTGCTCAAATATCCGCTATCCACATCGATCATCCCCAAAAAGTCTTCACGTTCAGCTTCCGGCTGCTGTAAAGTAAAATTCAGGTTATGACTGGAGTATCTGACCGGGGCATATTCATCACTGTCGTTAAGGAAACAACGTCCGCCATTTTCACCCAGATCGACCATCAGAACAACTTCATCAAACGGATTGCGCGGCAACTCAATGAACTTTTCATATATTGCCCCCAGACCAATCACATCCGACGGCAGAAAGATCCGGATATTTTTGATTCCGGCAGCATCAAGCATGGCATAAAGCAGCACGGCACGGTCAACACTGTTGCCGTAATTTTCGCGCAAAGTCACATCGGGGGCAGTAATGTATTTTACGCCCAGCACATCGATTTCCAAACCGGCGGCACGGATATTTTTCACCACATAATCACGGATGGCTTTGATCTTGCCGGCATCGTCGGGTATACTGGCCGTGAGTTTCCGCGCCAACGCTCCGGCCTCGCGCGATTCCTGCGCTTTGGCCACAATGGCACGGCAAACGCTCTGATACACATCCTGATATTTGACGGCCGAAATCCCGACATACGGCGCAAAGAATCTGCCCGGCGGAGTACCGGGTTCGTCAGGCATCTTCGGCACATTGCTGCTGAACACCTGCACAATTTTGCGATCGTCCTGCTGCTGTTTGACTACGTTAAAGCCGTTTTCCGGCAGAACGACTTCCAAATCTTTTTCCATCGCCGCGGGATATTTGAATTCCACAACGCTCTGTTTGACCGGCATCGGCCGCCACAGTGTATAGGCGTATTCCAGCAAACTGTCAGTAAATTTGACCTGCCAATGGTACTCGATAACACTGCCGGGTTTGACTCCGGGGAACGGCACGATCAGCGCTTTGCCCATCGGGTAACGCGGCGCAGACGCATCGCCTTTATCCATAAGCTGAACGCTTGCCGGATCGACTTCAATACGCTTGCCATCGGGAGAAATGACCGCGCCCGAAATAAATTTGCCTTCCGAAATTCCGGGAACAAACGGAATGGATAATTCAGAATTATCTTTGACTCCGGCATAATTCAACACCCGGATCTTCTGCCGGCAATCCACGGTATATGCCGTGGAACTTTCAATATCCAGCGTAATGCGCGAATCTTCCAGCACTGCATCAGCCCCGGAGAACGCTGCCGCCGGATCATTGTAGTTGCGCTTGACAATAACTTTGTTGGTATCTGCCGAACTCATTCCCAGCACGCCCCGGCGGAACTGCGCGTATTCCTTAACCGGGATCTCCACTTGCTTGAGCTTGACCGTGCGGCGGGCCTGCATTACATTGTTTTGCACACCGACTTTATTTTCGATCTGCAATACATTATTGTTGAAGTTTTTATAGTCCGGCAGCGCCTCAACTTTCAGTTCCGGCGGCAAAGTTATACGGCACACTTCATCCACCCCGGCGGTGGAAAAAAGCTGCATCGGGTAACGCCGGGTCTTGAGCAGACGGTCATCCAGCATCAGACTCAATGCGCCGAAGCCATTGCTTAAAAACGGCACCCGCAACGCGCCGGCGCCCCATTTTATATCCACATAATCCGCTACCTTGCAAATGATCACCAATTGGAACTCCTGCGACAAATCACGCACGTCGGCCGGATAAACCTCCATTTTGATCAATTCAGCGCCCGGCAAAACCTGTTTCAGCGCCGAAGCAACAAATTGTTCACGGTATTCCGGAGTCCAACGCGAAAAAGCATCGCGGTAGATATTGTCATTTATGCCGTTAAAAGTCAGCTCGGACTTCAGTTCCAACGAAAAATCTTCTTTGATAACAACTTCCGAACAAATCGAAAGCATATTCTTTTCCGGCGGGATCACCGGGGTGCGCCGCAGCACATCACCATCTTTGGTAGCACACAGAAAACTCTTGTCCATGGCGTAAGATGGCAGCAGATCCGAACTGTTTTCGTCGGTGGGATCCATCAGCACCAGTTCGCCATCGGGCATTTTCACCCCGGTGATGGCGTGATTGAAGTAGTTGTTGGGTATTTCCGGATCTTTGGGATCACCGGCCATAAACAACACCATAAAGGCATCGAATCCGGCTTCGCGGAGCATGGCAGTCAGCAGCGCGGCCTTGTCGCGGCAAACGCCGTGTTTTTGCGCAAAAGTATCTTTGACATCGTGCGGCTCGTAACCGGGCGCAGAGTCTTCGTTAGTCACACCGGTATAACGGATCTCCTGCGAAACAAAATCAAACAGCGCCCTCACCGCGGCTTTACCCTGTTTGCCCCGGATGAGTTTATGCGTATATGCTTTAAGTTCCGGCGATACCGCTTGCAAACGCGGTTCGCACAAATTGTAATACCAGCGCGATACCGATGGCCAATCCGGCACGGTACTGGTCAATATACGCATACAATGCAAATATGCCGGCGGCATATCAGGTTCCGGCAATATCTGCGGCACATTTTCTGCTTCGTAACGGTAAATGATCCGGTTATTTTCGCGGCGCTGACTCTTACGCAGCGTACCTTTGACCTCATCTTTTACTGCAATACTCTGCAGCGGAGCATCAGCCGGAGCCGAAATCTCGTAAACGTAATGCAGGATCGGGCTGTTGGCCTGCAGCAAAGCTATATCGCACCAGACATCTTTCATACGCGGGCGGACTGTTTGCATGCCCCAGCGGCAGTGGATGATATCGCCGATGGCCAGATCCGGAATCCCGATCGTAAGCACCTTATTGGCCGGATCATAAATATTGCTTGCCATCTGACTTTGTTCGGTGGCAATACTGCGCTGCAGTTCCGGTTTTACGACCGAGCCGTCAGGTTTGATTATTTCCAGTTCAATTTCAGGAACTTTCTGATAAAACTCGTTAAAGTGCAGCGTGATCGTGCGCATATCCTTGCGGCCGCGTTCGGTCAGGATCATAGTCCATGATTCGTCGCGCCGGGTGTACGCACCGGAAGCAAGATACTCCACTTGTTCGTAATCATCCAACAGCAAAGTATCTGCATCGGGGTATTTTTTCAGATCCAGATCCCGCCACTTGGCACCGGGATCAGACTTGGCGGGAGTTTTTTCCACTGTTTCAACTGCCGTTACCGGGCTGACTGCGACCGGTTCAAACGCCGTCTGACGGTCAACACAACCGCACCACATAAACAACATCGGCAAAATACCGACCAATATTTTCTGATATTTCATAAAAAAACCTTTTGTTACAGTTAAAAACATACCCGCCCACATAGAAATTTAACCCTTTTTTATAAAAATGAAAATTTTTTTGCAGGAAACTTACAACTTTTATTTGAAAAAAACGTTAACTGGATTAAATTATTATAATATGATTACGCAAACAATCGTAAAAAACTAAACATAAACAAAACTGAAAGTTGGTTCATCATGGGTCAGCAACACAACAAGATCATCAAGCGCCGTCGCCGCAAGGCCTACCTCGCCCGCTGCAAAGCCCGCGTGGCAGCTCTTATCAAGAGCGGTGCCAAACGCAAGTAAGTTATATTGCGTTTGATCGTTCAATTCCGTAAAAATTGCGGGGTTGGATAGTAACTCAAGCCCGTCCGTTATTTTTTTGCGGATGGGCTTTTGCTTTTTTGCGGATGGGCTTTAACTTTTTCAGAAATAGAGTTTTTTCTTTTACCGGCCGTACATTATTTTATGGAGCAGCAATGAAATTCCGGGATAAACTGATAAACATGATCTGGGAGTTCCCCTGCCCGCTCTGCGACTGCGATCAACCGCAAATCCATGATTACAATACCTTTTGCGCAGAGTGCGTAAAAAAGTTGCCGCTTTGTCATGGCAAACGTTGTCCCGGTTGCGGCGGCGAACTGGATGGAGCTTTTGAGTTGTGCAGTTCCTGTTTGAAAATGCCGCCGCGCCCATGGCACAATGCCATGACTTTGATGAAAATGACCGGCCTGGCTGAAAATGTGGTATATGGCTTGAAGTTTTTCCGGATTCTGGCTATGAGCCGCGGGATCGCCGAATTGGCAGTACCGCTGTTGAGTCACCCGGACTTTGCCAATGTTGATATGCTTGTACCGGTTCCGCTGCACTGGCAACGCGAGTGGCAGCGCTCATACAATCAAGCCGAAGTTCTGGCCCGGATACTGGGCAAAAAGCTGAATAAACCGTGCAAAAAGGTTTTGAAACGCATCCGCCCAACCACGCGGCAAGCCACCTTGAACCGCGAAGAACGGCTGAAAAATCTGAAAAACGCCTTTGCCGTCCCCGAAACCAAGGTGCAACTGGTTGCCGGCAAACAAATACTGCTGATCGACGATGTACTCACCACCGGCGCTACGCTGCACGCCTGTGCCGAAGAGTTGCTGAAAAACGGGGCAGCCGGTGTAGTCGTGTTTACGATCGCCCGCCGCTGACAATCAATCATTTGCCGGATTTGATGTAGACCTTTCTGCCATCATCATTTATATAATAAAGCCCGCCTTTCGGCCCCTGATAGATCGTTTTACCGTCAGGGCGTTTCCGGCCGGTATCTTTAATGCGATCGCCATTTTTGGTGCCAACAGCTTTTCTTCCGGGCGGAGCAACCGCTTTTTCCAGCTGCGAACGGCTTAAAACCGAGATCAGTTTGCCGGGCAAATCACTCAACGCAACCTTTTCCGTACCATGCAAATGATTGATTTCGACTTGCGAATTGCCGATAAAAACTAAAGTACAACGCTGCAAGCGTCTGCCATTTTTAAGCGTTATATCTGCCAGACTCAAAAGTTCCCGACGCTGGCGGGTTGATAGCGCAGCAATAAAAGCATCCGGCAAATCCTCCCAAGCGATCAGTGCAGTACCGTTATCATGTTCGATTTGCACACAACCGGCTGCGATCTTGCGTAATTCAGCATTTTTATAAACTGTACCGGATCCAATTTTAAGGTCAGCCGCCCATAAAGTCCAATTAGCGGCAGTAAACAGCAAAGCAATCAGGATATTCCGCATAAAAAACCTTTCAACAAAAAATCGCTTTTGAACATTGATTTTTCAATATTAAGATACAGCAGATTACCGATAACGCAACTTTTTTGCAAAAAAATCCTGAAATTAGCTTACTTATGGATTTGCTTTTTAGTAAATTACAGTTATATTAAAAGACATTGAACATCATAACTTGATGCTCCGGCATAGCTCAGCGGTAGAGTAGGTGGCTGTTAACCACTTGGTCCCTGGTTCGAATCCAGGTGCCGGAGCCATTTTTATTTTAAATTCATTTAAAATAAAAATGGATCGGTAAAGCTGGATTTGCGGAAATGGCAACATTTCCGCATTTTTTGTGCAACAAAAAACGAACCAAACCCCACAGGGGTGGTTCGACCCCGCAGGGGAGCCGCGCCGGCAATACCAGGTGCCGGAGCCATTTTTTTGCTTCATATCGCGGCGCCTCACGAGCCTTGCTGGCGTCGCTCACTCGGTCGAGTACAGTCGTACACTCCCTCGTTCGCTCCTTGCAAAACTCGTGATGCATCCGCGCTATTTCGCAAAAACAGTCGGTTAGCGGGCGGGGTGTGTCGACCGCTGGGGCGGCCGACCGGCGCGGCGAAGCCGCGCCACGCTCGCGGGCGGCCTCCGGCCAGACCGCTTGCGCTCCGAGTGCGGGGATTGTAGACCAGCGACTGGTGTCGCCCGGCGGCATTGCTGCGCTCGCCGCCACGCTCGCGCGATTGCTTCGCTCCGCGCATCGCGTTCCGAGTGCGGGATTGATGGGCCACCGGCTGGTGCCGGGCGGCGGCATTGCTGCGCTCGCCGCCACAATGCTATGTCGCAGACCGGCGACTGGTGTCGTCCGGCGGCATTGCTGCGCTCGCCGCCACAATGCTATGTTGCAGACCGGCGACTGGTGTCGCCCGGCGGCATTGCTGCGCCCGCCGCCACGCTCGCGCGATTGCTTCGCTCCGCGCATCGCGTTCCGAGTGCGGGATTGATGGGCCACCGACTGGTGTCGCCCGGCGGCATTGCTGCGCTCGCCGCCAGTTTTTTTTCAGCAAATGCGCGGCAGGAGTTCACCGGTTGGCTGCGGCAGAATAGTTTTGCCGCCGAAACTGTGTTCCACGATCACCTTGCCGATTTCGGAAGTAACCTCGCCAATAATGGCCGCATTTTGCGAATAAGGCATCCGGTGCAGAACTTCCAGCAATTTTCCGGCCACACTCTGCGGAGCAAAGATCACCAAACGCCCCTCGCAGGCCAGATACAACGGTTCGAGTCCCAACATTCCGCACACACCTTTTACTGCATCATCCACCGGAATGGCCTCGCTGTTGAGCTTGATCCCGACCTGACTCTGGTCGCAGATTTCGTAAAGCACCGTCCCCACTCCGCCGCGGGTGGCATCGCGGATAACGTGAATATCTTTGCTTTCAAGCAAAAGCGCTTCCACAGTTTGGTTCAGCGGCGCACAGTCGCTGGTCACATCAGCTTCAATACCAAATTCATCACGCTCCAGCAAAATCGTGCAACCATGCCGCCCGACATCACCGGTAACGATAACCGCATCGCCAACTTGCGCCAAAGCTCCGGAGGTACGCACTCCATCCATGATCTCCCCGACCCCGGTGGTGGTAATAAAGATCCCATCCACCTGCCCTTTGCCGGCGACTTTGGTATCACCGGCTACGATATTCACCCCGGCTTCGGCGGCAGTTGCGGCCATCGAGGCGGCGATAGCTTCCAAATCCGTTACTTTAAAGCCTTCTTCAATAACCATTGCACAAGTCAGATATTTAGGTTTGGCGCCCATGCAAGCCAAATCGTTGACTGTACCGCAAATACTTAATTTGCCGATGTTGCCGCCGGCAAACTGCCATGGCGATACAATAAATCCATCGGTGGAAAAAGCGATCTTTTTACTTTCCAAATCCAACACTGCCGCATCATCGGGCGTAAAATCTTTATTGGCAAAGTGCTTTTTGAATATATTGCCGATCAAGTCCGCAGTCTGACGGCCGCCGGCACCGTGCGACAAGGTAATAAATTCTTCCATAATAAACTGTTCCTCAAAAAGTTCTGCTCATCTTGCATATTGATAAAATGCCGAACACGCCCCCTCGCCCGACACCATACAGGCCCCCACCGGGTGCAGCGGATCGCAAACCTTACCGAACAGCGGACAATCGCATGGCTTGCAGTTGCCGCGCAAAACCTCGCCGCAACGGCAGCCGGGATTGGTCCGGCCCTCGCCGGGTACAAGTTTGAATTTTTTTACGGCATCAAATCCGGCAAACTCATCTTTAAGTGCCATTCCGCTCTGTTTGATCTCGCCCAGACCGCGCCATACACAATCGCAGGGCTGCATCATATCGGCAATCAGTTTCTGCGCGGCCAAATTACCCTGACTTTTGACGATCGAGCTGTAAGCATTGGCAAAAAACGGTACTCCGCTTTGGCTCATTTCCACGATCATACTCAACGCTTTGACCAGCAATTCAGCGGTAAAGCCGGCCACCACACCGGATACACCTTCCCGGGTCAGATCTTCGCACAACCCGGTACCGATTATCGCATGAACATGTCCGGGGTAAAGAAACGCATCCGCGCTGCCCTGCAAGGCTTTATAGGCTTGCGGCATGGTTTTGTTGGCGGTCAGGATCGAAAAGTTTTTCAGATTTTCCTCCCGCGCTTTTTTTACTGCAATACATGCCGATGGCGTGGTGGTTTCAAATCCCACCGCCAGAAAGACCACCTCCTGATCCGGATTGCTGCGGGCAATATCCAGCGCATCCAAAGGCGAATAGACCGCTTTGACCACCGCGCCATCCTTGCGCACACCGGCCAAACTGCTGTTCGACCCCGGCACACGGATCAAATCGCCGAAAGTGGTGATGATCGCCTTGTGCCGGGTCGCCAGTTCAATGGCACTGTCGATAAATCCCGGCGGCGTAACACATACCGGACAACCGGGGCCGGAAACCAACTCAATATTTTCGCTTAACAGCGAACGGATCCCCAGCCGGAAAATTTCGTGCGTATGTGTGCCGCACACTTCCATGATCCGCAGCTTCCGCCCGGAGTAATTTCTTAAAATATCAACTGCACTGCTCATAATTACTCTCCGGCGTCTTCCGGTGTGATCCTGGCAATAGCAACTCCGGCGTGAACCATAACGTAGTCGCCCGGTTCCAGATCATCCAGCAGTTCGGCCGAAACCTCCCGGCGAGCGCCGGAGGCATCCACTAACGCCATATCTTTATTGACGGCAACGACTTTGGCTGACAATCCCACACACATATTTATTTACTCCTTATGACTGTAATTTATCCCGTAAAGCGCCTGCCCCAGCGAAATACCGCCATCGTTGGCAGGAACCATTTTATGCGTAAGTACATTAAAATTATTTTTCCGCAACAGTTCAACACAAAGTTTCAACAGCAAGCGGTTCTGAAAACTCCCGCCGGAAAGCGCACATGTATTTACCCCGCTCTGCGCCCGGACAGCCTGACATCTGCGCACGATCAACTCCGCAAGTTCGCGGTGAAAGATATAGGCACAGGCGTTGGCATCCTTTTCCAGCATAAACTTTTCCGCCAAATAAACAAAAAGCCGGTCAGCGGGCATACATTCGCCATTTGAATTGCTCCAATCCAGTTGACTGCAATAAATGTCAGACCGATGCGCTTTTTCGTAGGCTTCGGCGGCAAACTGCAAACGTATGGCTGCATCCCCCTCAAAAGTGGATTTACGGGCAATGTTCAGCAGCGCACTGACCGCATCGAACAAACGCCCGGCACTGGTACACTCCACGGTATTGATGCGGTTTTTGACCATAGCCGAAACCAGTTTGAATTCAGCTTCGCTGCAAAGCTCCAATTGATGGGTGTACTCTGCAGCCCGATCCGGCATATAGCGCAAAAAAATCCCGGTTGCTGCACGCCATCCCTCGCGGGCAGCGGCATCACCGCCGGGCAGCGGGAATGGTGCAATAAACCCCACCCGGTCAAATGTTCTGGTATCCGTCAGTAATATTTCTCCACCCCAAATCGTGCCGTCCAAACCGTAACCGGTTCCATCCATAGCCACGCCGATAACTTTATCAAACCAGTTATTTTCGGCCATACAGCTCAATATATGTGCATAATGGTGCTGAACCTTGACCAATGGCAGATCCAGCTCTCCGGCCATAGCCGACGTGTGATACCCCGGATGCAGATCGCACACGACCAACTGCACTTTACTTTCCAGCATACGGCTGAAAAGCGCTATGGATTCTCTCAATGCCGCCTGCGAACGCACATCTTCCATATCCCCGATATGCGGTGCCAGATATGCCATGTTGCCCCGGGCAATGCAAAAGGCATTTTTCAATTCGCCGCCCACAGCCAACACGCCTTCGCCGGCAGATTGCGCCAGAGTTATCGGCAGCGGAGCAAAACCGCGCGAACGGCGGATCATGCACGGCGCATTTTCAAACAGAGCCATTACCGAATCATCGGCACGCAAACGGATATCCCGGTCGTGCGAAAGTATGCAATCGCAAAAACTGCCGATCTCCTGAATTGCATCTTCTTCGCTCCGGCAAATCGGCGCTCCGGCTACGTTGCCGCTGGTCATGACCAATACATCGGTCATATTTGTTTGATCCGGATAATCAAAAAGCAGCATCTGCAATGGTGCATAAGGCAGCATTACGCCCAGAGTGGGGTTAAAGGGAGCCAACACCTCCGGCAAAGTGGAGTCAGCACGCTTATCCAGCAGCAGGATCGGTTTCTCGCAGCCATCCAGCCATGCTTCGGCTTCCGGAGTAAGCACACACTCTCTTCTGACCGTTTCAAGATCGCGCATCATCACCGCAAACGGCTTGACCGGCCGGTGTTTAAGTTCGCGCAAACGCGCTGCCGCCGCCGGATTCCTGCCATCGCACGCCAGATGAAATCCGCCGATACCTTTGATGGCCACAATCTTGCCTTGCATTATAACTTCCCGGACACGCCGGATCGCTTCACCGTTGCGGTAAGTACTGTTGAGTATGTACAACTGCGGGCCGCAATCATTGCAGCAAACCGGCTGGGCATCGTAACGGCGGCTGGTTATGCGGTTGTATTCCGCGCTGCACTCCGGACACATGGGGAACTTTTTCATACTGGTGCGTTCCCGGTCATACGGCAGCGATTCCAGAATGGTCAACCGCGGGCCGCAGGCTGTGCAGTTGATAAAACTGTGCAGATAACGGCGGTCATCGGGATCGTAAAGCTCCTGCCGGCAGTCACGGCAAGTGGCAATATCCGGCGGAATAAAAATCACGCTGCTATCGCGTTCGCTGACTTCGATCGAAAAAGTATCGAAATCCGCCCCGGTGTATGGAAATTCTTCGATGGATTTTATACTGGCGCGTTCCGGAGCGTCCTCCTTCAGCGCAGTCTTGAATTTCTGCAGATCCGTTTCGGCACCTTGCGCAATTACTTCAACGTACGAACCTTTGTTTATCACCTGCCCGGCAATGTGGTACTTACAGGCAATACGATGAACAAAAGGCCGGAACCCCACGCCCTGAACCACACCGTAAATATTGAAAACGCTGCCTTGCATGATTTATTCCTCCAGCAGTCGGCCCGATACCGCAAAATGCGGAAAATCGATCCACTGCGCCCGGCACACTTTCTGAACCATGCGCTGCAAAACTTTATCCGCGATCACCAAATCAAATCCGCCCTGTTCGATGCAATCATAAAAATCGCTTTCGCTCTCGAACTTAAAATCGCTGATATTGCTGCATTTATTGAAAAAACTCCCGCAGCTGACCTCGTCGGCAATCTGTTCTGCCAGCAGATATTTTTTCAATTCCGCGGTAGCAAAGGCCTGATGCACGATCAAACATTTCCGGCTCCTGACCGTGCGGAGGCTGTTCAACACACTTGCCGGCAGAATCGGTACCCGGATCTCCCACGGAGTACCGAATTTGCGTTCCAGAAGTTTGGCACATTTCAACCCGGAAGGCGCTACGACAATATTTTTTTCCACTTCGGCAGCCGCTCTGACCGCCGCCAATGGTGTATTCATGCCGTAGATGCGCGCATCGCAATTCAGTTGTGCGGCGATCTCATCCGCAGCAGTCAGACTGCTGAAATCCAACGGTGTAACGCCCAACACGCCGACCGCCCCGGGCTTAACCGGCAGCGCTTCCGGCGCCAAACTTTTGATCAGCTCGCAGTAGGCCTGACTTGCGCCGCTTTCGTAATAAAGCGTACCGCTGCACTCAATCGCCATCAACGGTATATCCAACGATTTGGCACACATACGTTTAAGTGCATTGAAATCCGTTCCGATCACGGCCGGCACCGGCGAACCGATCATGGCCATGAATTTACATTGCGAACTCTGTGCGGCCGCAATCAGCTTATCGGCCAGCAAATGGTCGCGCCCCATGATCGCATCCATATCGCGCAAACCGGCGCTGAAAAGTGCGCTTTTGCGCGTAAACCATCTGGGTTCGTCAAAACCGCAAATGTTGCCGGTACAGCCGCCGGCATCGCAAATGGCGATCAAGCCTTCCAGTTCAAACAAAACCGATACCGCGCCGGCCATATCCGGAGCAAATGGCGACAGATATTTCAGCAGACTTTTCATTGCAGCACCTCCGTAAGCTGATCCAGCAGATCATTGACCGCCTGATACCCGAACTGCCGCCGTTCGCTGTTCCATTTGATCCCGGCCTTGCCCGGATGGTAATACATGGCATCCTGCCCGATGACCGCCTGAACATTGCTGTTTTGCGGCGAGTAGTTGAGCATCGTCGGCGAAAGATTGGAATAAATACGCGTTTCCGGCGAAAGCTGTGCGATCTTTTTGAGGTAAACAAAGTTTCTTTCGCCGATCGTACCGTATATTTCGGATACTTTAAGATCCATTTCCAACAGCGACAGTGCCAGTTCAAAACTATCCGCATTGAGCCATTCGCCCACCGCAAAATTGACCTGCTTGAATTTACCGGCAAATGTTCTGATATTTCCGGCCGTCGCCCGATAAAACTTTTCATCATCCAGCGGCGAATCTATTGCCCGGGCTAAAGCGGCGTACTGCCTGCGGATCTTTTCGATACTGTGCAGATTATTGAGTTCGATATAAGGTATACCCAATTTTTCAAAAATATCCTGTGCAGCATAACGCGCTTCGCTGTCCAACAGCAAATTGAAATTGGCTTCGGCCATAAGTTTGTATTCTTCAAACGACTCCATCCGCGAGATTTCACGGATATTTTTTATGCCGGTCTGATACAGCAGTTCATAAAGTTCGCACTCATCGTACAAAGGCGAAAAATACCCCATAATATTGACTGCGTTGCTCTTGCGCGGACGTTTTTCCAGCAGGCTGTAGACCGAACGGCGCACCGATGCCATCGGCGGCAAACGACCTTCGCGGGTGAGTGCATACATGTAACAGGGTACTACCGGCACGCCGGCAACTTCCGAACACTTCCGGCAAACCCGATCCATATCAGTCCCCAGCAGGGCATCCACACAAGTTATGCAAATCATCACTGCGCTGGGCAGTTTTTCGCGCGAATCGCAAATTTCTTTGACCGCTTCGGGGATCCGGTTCAAGTGGCGGCCGGTAATAATGTCATTATCATCCTGCAAAAGATAATAAAAACGGTCAGCATATTTACGGTCGCGCCCCAGCGCAGCAGTGTTTCTGCCGCAACACCCCGGCGACACCAGCAGCATCACCGATTCCGGCACCGCCAACCCGGCCCGCTTGACGCCAAAACCTTGAGCGCCGGGCGAATTGAACGCCAACGTGGCCGGACTGCTGTAAATCAGATTTTTCGAGGACTGCAGCTCTTCGGGTATATTATCGCGGGTGCGCGCCGCCAGTTCGGCAGCACTTATACTGTAAGCGTTGTTCATACTCTTATTTGCGCTCCATTATTCCTCGCTTAAAAGCAATTCTGCCAGTGCAGTAAATCGCCGGGCCGCTTCGCACATGATATCACCTTCAACCACGGTTTTGCCCTGATCTTCCCAGCGGATGATGTCATCGCTGCGGGGTATATCGGCCACGACCTCCAAATTATTGGCTTCAGCAAATGCGCGAACTTTTTCTTCTTCGCGTTCAACATTGCGCCGGTTCATCACCACGCCCCGGACCGAGGCATAGTTGCGGTCGGCAAAATTATTGACCGCACTGTTGATATTGTTGGCAGCGTAAAGCGCCATTTTTTCGCCGGAAGTGACGATCAGGACTTTGTCGGCATACCCCTCGCGGATGGGCGCGGCAAAACCGCCGCAAACTACATCGCCCAGCACATCGTACAACACAACATCGGGCTGAAAAAACTCAAAAAGTTCCAATTCATCCAGCAAGGCAAACGTGGTGATGATCCCCCTGCCCGCGCATCCGAGCCCCGGAGTCGGCCCGCCGGTTTCGATACACAACACATTGCCGAAACCGACTTTGGAGATCTCCTCTATGCTCTCCGGTTCGCGGTCATACTCGCGGATAAAATTCATTACCGGCATCAGCTTTTGCCCGTTGAGCAGATTCACAGTGGAGTCAGCTTTGGGGTCGCAGCCGATCTGGATGACCCGTTTGCCCAGCACAGCCATTGCCGCTGCCAGATTACTGGTAACAGTAGATTTGCCGATGCCGCCTTTGCCATATACAGCTATTTTCTGCATAATAAACTCTCCCAATCAATAGTCCGGTCAATCAAATCCAACTGCTGCTTCCGGTAACAACGCCCGGAAAAGGCGGTGTGAGGTATTTTCAGCATTTGAGCGTTTTCCGGCACAATTACTTCGTACATATTATCGGCGATCACCAATTCCGCATCAGCGATCGCAAGTTCCAATTCAGTTTCAGAATTTTTCTGCAGATCGTCCGCAGTTAAAAGTTCCCTGCGCCCTGCCAACGGGTCGATAACACAACAGGACCAATTGCACTCCTGCTGTAAAGCCACGGCCAGCGAACGGGCAAAAACACTTTCGCCGATAATATATTTTTTACCGGAGTCCCTGCCCCGCGGCGGCGCTTCAAGGCAGAATGTATTGCGCTTGAGCTTGATCGCTTCTTCCAACGCCGACAGAACTCTTTCCGCCGCCGCAACGCCAATTGGTTGAGCGCAGACAAAGGGTATATTGTACTCTTTGAACATATATTCGGCCAACTCAACAGCTCCGCTTGAAATCACCAGATTAACTTCCGCGCCGGCAGAACGGGCCAACTCATCCAGCGTTGACCCCATACTCCAGATGCTTTGGATACTGAAATCGTTTCGCTGTAAAAACATTTTCAAAGATTCCAACGTCCCGTTCATCGGCAGATCAAGCGGAGTAGCGCCCAGAATATTCACTGACCGGGGAATTTTATTTTCAGCAGCTCCGGGCAGCAAAAAACGCTCTGCCAGACGGCAGTAAGCCTGATTCATCCCCACGGTGTAGTGCGTCATACCGCCCAGCGTTACCGCAAAAGCCGGCACATGACAGGAGTTTTCCACTTCGCGGGCGATGGCATCCAGATCGCAGCCGGTCATAAAAGGTATGACCGAGCAAGTCAGCATAATAAATGCCGGATGCAACTCACCGGCGGCACGCACTATGTCGTCAATAAGTTTGTCATCGTTGCCGCAAACCACATCTTTTTCGGTCAGAGCCGAGATATAGGTCATGCTGTCAGAATTATACCAGCGCGGTTCGTCAAAAGTAGAATAAGTCGAATTGCATCCCGACGCATCATGCACCACGGTCATGCCGCCAAGTTCAAACAAGGCCGAACAAACTCCGGCGGTATCCGAAGCATAACAGGATATAGCTTTGCTGTAAACCGGATTCATAAGCAACTTGCACACCCCCAGCCTTTGAGTTGAATGAGTTCTTCCGTATCACTGAACTCATCTTTTGCCTGCCGCATGGCTGCGCACAGCTGACGTATGCCGTCAAAACCGTACCAGCCGCCGCCGGAAACGATATTCACCAGATGCCGCGACCCGGTAAAACAGGCCGCTTTCTGCCCTATGCAAAGAAATTCATCTCCCGAACCGGGCTTTTGCACCGCAAAACGCATCGCGGGATGTACTGTCGGATAAATCATCAAATCGGGGTAATGAGTTTGCAAAAATTCAAAATCAGCAGCTTCTTCGCCGATAACCACATCGCTGTAAACTCTTTTTACATTGAATCCGTGCGTCAACAACAATCGTGCCAGCGATAAATTGCGCAAAGTTGCGGTATAATCTATCGCTACAGGCATATTATTCAAATACTTGCACGTCTGCTGCAATTCAGCTTCGGCAACGGACTGCAGTCCGGTCAGATCCGGCAAGTCAAGTCCCAGCGTATCGCTCAAAAGCTGATAATTGGATTTTATTTCCTCAAAACTGTAACTCAACGGCAAATATATCATCCGGCGCTGCAAACGGTCACTCAACACTTTGCAGCCGGCTTGCGCCACAGTGTGATAACACAAAAAATACTCGCAACTGCCCAGTTCAAGATATTCATCGTAATTGCGGCAATAAGTTATATCGCGCACAACAAAACCATTTTGCTTGAGCATCAGGATCAACTCACTGCTTTCGGCCGTAGCCCGGTCATTGCCGATGATCGCAATCGAACGTTTTTGCACCGGTTTTGCCTTGAGCGCACCATACATTTGTTTACGCATAAAAGCGTCCGGCGTAAGCGCTGATTTACGCATAGTCGGGTGCATCAGGCACTCAAAAAAATCCACCGCCGGGAAGCGTGCGCTCAACTCTTTGATCACAGCTTTAAGATCGCACCCGGCAAAAAGCTGTACGCAGCTGAAAAATACCGCCACCGCCCGCGGCAGTTTTTCCATTTTATTCAAGATCGCCGTTACCCCCTCAATAGCCGACTCTTCCAGCGAACCGTCAAAAAGCTCGTGTTCCCGGATCGCCACAAAACTCATCCGGTGCATGGCGTTCATTTCTCCCGCAGTCAATATTACACCGCGCAAACAACCTTGCGCACAGATAAATATCTGATGCGTTTCCGGTATGAGCATACAAGTGTGTACAATGTTCCACATGCCGCGCGCCGGAGCATTAAACTCCAACTCCGGAGCAAACAGCTGCGGATAAACTGCATCGGCGATCCTGACTGCGTGTTGGTCGATATTTGATTTTCCGGTCAGACTTTTAAGCATATTCACACTCTTTCAGGATATTCCCTGCCAAATCGCGGTAACATTGCGCCATGGAGCTTGCCGGATAAGCACTCAAAACCGCCCGTCCCTGTGCTTCGGCCTCCATGACCGTTTGACTGCGCGGCAGGGTGCCAATGATCTGCGAATCAAAATCAGCGGCCAGAGTCTGCACTTTCTGCAATTCATCTTTTACCTCGCGCGAATTGAGAATAAATCCGCCCAACTGCGCATAGTTGCGGCTCTGAAAATTCCGGACGGCCATAGCAATATTGGCCGCAGCGTAGACCGACATATTTTCGCCCGATGTGATCACAAACACTTTATCGGCATAACCGCTGCGCATAGGCATGGCAAAACCTCCGCAGACCACATCGCCCAGCACATCATAAAGCACCACATCAATATTCAATGCTTCATAAACATTTTTGCTTTGCAGTTTTTCCAACGCGTTGATGATCCCGCGTCCGGCACAGCCCATGCCGGGGATCGGCCCGCCGGATTCCACACAAAAAACACCTTTTTCTCCGGTGCAGACCATATCCTGCCACGGAAAATCATCGTTATAGCGTCGGATAAGCTCCAAAACCGTAACGATCTTCCGGCCGTTGAGCAGACTCCGGGTGGAGTCAGCCTTGGGATCGCACCCGATCTGCATGACTTTAAGTCCTTTTTCAGCCAAAGCCAGCGCCACGTTGCTTACCGTAGTGGACTTGCCGATGCCGCCTTTGCCGTAAAATGCCAGTTTCAACATGATTTATCCTCCGAAATCGCCGCGACCGGCTTTCAGCGAGTAGTTTATACAGCTCAACTCCTGCTGCAGCAAGCTGACAGCCTCTCCGATCGCACGATCGGTATGTTTTTTGTTATCATACAAATTATAATTTTCCTGAACTGCCCGGGGAGTCAGGTTGGGCATAATGACATTAGCTCCAGAGCTTATCCCCAACACGCGGCCATTGGCTTGCAATGTACCCAACGCAGTTGTGGCCGGCAACAGCACTTGCGGGTGCATCAGCCGACACAAACTTATCATAAAGAGTGTAGAATCCAGCGTTCCGGAGGCAAATTTGCCGAACGGGGTATCCCGGTGCGGAATAAACGGTCCGACTCCGATCATTTCGGGCTTGAATTCCTGCATAAAAACCATATCTTCGGCCAATGATTCTGCACTTTGGAACGGACTGCCCAGCATTACGCCGCAACCGGTTTGAAAGCCCAGCTGATGCAAATGCTCCAAACATTGCAGACGGTTTTCCAGTTTCATGCTCACCGGGTGCAGTTTGCGGTAATGTACCGGATCGGCGCTTTCGTGCCGCAGCAAATAGCGGTCTGCTCCGGCATTGCGCAAAGCGGCATATTCTTCAAAACTCAACTCTCCCAGCGACAAAGTTACGGCGCAACCGGCAAACTGCGCTTTGATCTTGCGCACCAATGCACACATCCGCTCCAGATCAAATTCAGCGGCTTCGCCGCTTTGCAGAACAAAGGTGCAAATACCGTTTTCCCAACCACTCTGGCAACACTCCAGAATGATTTCGTCGCTTAAATTATAGCGCACCACCTGTGAGTTGGAGCGTCGGATACCGCAGTAAAAACAATCATTTTTGCAGAAATTAGAAAACTCAACGATCCCCCGGATGAAAACGTTGCGACCAAAGATTTTTTCCGCGATCCGGCCGGCTGCCGAAGCCGCATAAGCCCGGTCTTCCGGGGAGTAATTGCTCCACAAAAAGACCCACTCGCGGCGGCTCAACGCATTTTCTGCTGCCAGTTTGGTTATCAGATCTCTGCAAATCATAACATATTTTTCCAACAAAAAACCGTAACGATCCTGACTGCAGAACCGATACGGTTGATTAATACAAACTATGTACTTTACGCTCGTATGCTTCTGCCTCAAAGCGCTTCAAAAAAAGCGGTTTTCGGCATCAGGATATAAACTTTCATCAATTCAGCGATATTCAAAGATTGGAACAGACGGCTTTGGCTGTTACCCCGCTCAAGCGGCCCAGTTTGCCGGCAATGGTATTGATCGCATCCTGCGGCGCATCCAGCACAATATTGATTATGCTGACCTTGCGTTCGCGGTACGGCAGCCCCATGCGGCCAACGATATACGAACTGTAATCGTGCAATATGGCGTTGACTTGCGAAGCTGATTCCATATTTTCGACAATAATGGCAATTACAGCCACCCGGTTTTCTGCCATAAAAAGCCTCTTTTCCGATCCACAGATAATCACTTTCGGCAATATAACACCAAGTCATTGAAATTGCAAGTTTCCGTGCTATAGTATTTAAAGAAAAAGAAAGGAAAAAATCATGCACATAGAATTCCAGGCACTGACCACGCCCGAAAGTTTGCAACTCATCCGCGATGTCGCCGCCGAAGTCTGGCCGAAAACATTTGAAAAAATACTCTCATCCGAACAGATCAGTTACATGATGGATATGATGTACGCGCCGGAAGTAATGAATAAAGAACTTGCGGATAACATGTATTTTGAGCTGCTGCGTATTGATTCCGAACCAGCCGGCTATATGGTTTATTCGGCTTATAATCACAGCAGTCAAACTGCCAAACTGCATAAACTTTACCTGAAACACGCTTTTCACGGGATCGCTCTGGGGCAGAAAATGCTCGATCACGTCCAGACCCAATGCCGCAAACTGGGGTTCAGCGAATTGATTCTGGCGGTCAACAAACAAAACGAACGGGCCATAAAAGCCTACAAACGCAACGGGTTTGCCACTTTTGAGTCGGTATGCAACCCTATCGGCAACGGCTTTTTTATGGATGATTATTTAATGAAAAAGAGTTTGTAAGATAAAAAGTCAGATATTTTTTTCTCCAACTCTTGCAAATAATTAATCTTGTGGTAAATTAAATATCAGCATTTTTTCATTTTTAACGATAAGGAATTGATGTAGAGCTATGAAAAAAGTTTTGATTCCGACCAAACTCGACAAGGTCGCCGCAGAACTGCTGCGCAGCAAAAATTATAATGTGATCCAGGATGCGGAAACTCCGCTGGCTGATCTGATCGCCGCCAACAGCGATGCCGAAGTGCTGATCGTCCGCAGCGAAAAAATCACCCCCGCGGAAATCGACGCCCTGCCCCAGCTTAAACTGGTGGTTCGTGCCGGTGCCGGGTTCAACACCATCGACACCAAATACGCCCGCAAAAAGCATGTGGATGTAATGAATACCCCCGGTGCCAACAGCAACGGTGTGGCCGAAGAAGTCGTGGCCATGATGCTGGCCGCCAGCCGTCATGTGGTAGCTGCAGATATCTCCACCCGCGCCGGTTTGTGGGAAAAGAAAAAATTCATGGGTCAGGAAGTTACCGGCAAAACCGTCGGTATCCTCGGTCTGGGCCACATCGGGCAGCTGCTGGTCAAACGCTTGAGCGGTTTTGAAGTCAAAGTGCTGGGCTTCGACCCCATGCTGACGGCTGAACGAGCCAAAGAATTGGGTGTGGAATTGACCACCATCGACCGCATTTTTGCCGAAAGCGATTACATTTCGCTGCACATTCCCGAAAATGATGAAACCCGCGGCATGATCAACGCCCGGTTGTTCGCTCTTATGCGCGACGGCGCCATGCTTATCAACTGTGCCCGCGCCGGCATCATCAACGAAGCCGATCTGCGCGCGGCCAAAGCTGCCAAAAAGATCATCTACTGCAACGACGTTTATCCCAAAGACGAAGCCGGCGAAAAATCCATTGCCGATGTGGCTGATCTGATGCTGCCGCATATCGGCGCCAACACCCACGAAGCCAACTTTGTGGCCGCCCGCCGCTCTGCCGAACAGACCATTGCCTACTTTGAACAGGGCATCACCACCTGGGTGGTCAATAAGGAACTGCCCGATGGCTTGGATCCGCAGTATCAGAAGTTGGCCTACGCCCTGACGCTGGTTGCGCACAAATATCTCTCCGGCGAACAGCCCGCCCGCATCGAAACGAGCTTCTACGGTAAACTCAAGGATTACGCCAAGTATATGACCGCCCCCATTGCAGCGGCCATCTGCAGCAGCTCCTGCGAAGATCTGCCGGCTCCGGCTGCGGCCGAAAAGCTGCTGGAAGGCCGTGGAGTTCAGCTGGTGAACCGGCCGGCCGATGACAACAAGCATTACGGCGAATCCATGACCATTGATCTGGTCGCCGGCGGCAGTGAACTCAAAAGCGTCAGTGTGCGCGGTACGATCACCGAAAGCAATATGATGATCTCGCGTATCAACAACTTTGATAAACTCTATCTGGAACCGGCCGGTTCGGTGCTGTTTGTTGAATACGCTGACGAACCCGGTGTGATCGGCAAAATCGCCAGCATGTTGGGCGAAAAGAACATCAACATCATCGACTTGCGCGCGCCCCAGTGCCTCAAGAGCGGTAACTCGCTGGCAGTCTTTACCACCAATATGGCGGCGCCCGATCTGTTGATCGAACGGATTCAGGAAGTGGTCAACGCCAAACTGGCGTTCCAGATCGAATTCTGACGCGAAAAATCTTTTGCGATCCGGATATTCCTCGGAATGTCCGGATTTTTTTTGTTTAAAATTTGATTTGACATAAGGGCGAGTGTATATTAATTTAAGAAGTGAATCGTTTCATAATATAATTTCACCCTACAGGAGATTTATCATGCATTTCTCGTTAAACGGCAGCGACTGGCTGGCGAACTATTACTTGCCCGAACCTCAACGCCGCATAGCCTCGCAAACCGGGGGAATTGATGGTATGCTTATGGATTCCAGCCGTACCGCCGGACTTATGACCACGGAAACGCCGGAAGATCTGATGCGCGTAACCGTACCCGGCTGCGACCGTACATTTTTGCTGGAAAACGATGAAATAGATGATCCTTATTTCGGGCGCAACACCGAGCGCTCCCGCTGGTCGGAAAAAGCCGAATGGTTTTTGCGCAAGGAGTTTGTGCTGCCGCCGGATTGGGCCGAAAAAAATCAACGTACCGAACTGGTCTTTCACTCCGCCGGCTACAAAGCTGTGATCTTTCTTAATTCCGTACATCTGGGGTGGCATGTGGGCATGTTCTCGCCGTGGCGGATAGATGTAACTGATGCGATCAAACCCGGCGAAAAAAATATCCTGACCCTTATTTTTGATCCGGCCCCGCAAGCATCGCCCAATCACTTCTGGAATAAAGATGCTGAATTTGCCCAATACCACCACTGCCAGATGAGTTTCGGTTGGGACTGGGCGCGGGCCCTGGTTCCGACCGGCATTTTTGACGATGTGGAACTGGTCGGCACCGGGGTGATGCGAATCAAGGATGCGTACTTCAGGACCAATAAAAACCATGCCGCAGTCGATATCGAAATCGGCGCATTGGAAGATACCGAAGGCACCGTAAAACTGGAACTGCAGCCGCTCAATCACAATGGCCCCGGCCACTCGGCCGAAATCAAAGTTCAGGGCAAAGGCGGCGAAATAAGTTGCTTTACCTATGAGTTTGATCTGGATGATGCCCGCTACTGGTACCCCAACGGAGCCGGAGAACAGAATCTGTATCAGCTCAAACTCTCGCTGCCCGGCGATGAATATACCACTCAAGTCGGCTTCCGCGACCTCAAGATGGTGCGCAATTTCCGCAGTCCCGAAGAAGCCTATCCGCTGACCTTTGAAATCAACGGCCAACGTATTTTCACCCGCGGCGGCAACTGGGTTCCGATCGACATGATGTTTTCGCGTATCAAAGCTGAAGATTACGAGCGCCAGGTGCGGCTGGCCAAAGAAGCCAACTTCAACCTGTTCCGGGTTTGGGGTGGCGGCCTGATCGAAAAGAAAGCCTTTTATGAAGCCTGCGACCGCCATGGCATTCTGGTTTGGCAGGAATTTCCTCATGCCTGCAGCAGCTACCCGGCCGATAACAAATATATTGCCATGAAAAAGCGCGAAGCCGAAGCTGCGCTGCGTAAGACGCGCAACCACTGTTCCATGGCAATGTACTGCGGCGGCAACGAGTTCCAGTATTACGGCGAACTTTACGACAGCCCGCTTTACGCAATGTACCGGGATATGGTCAACACCATGGCTCCCGGCATGCCCTACCACATCAGCAGCCCGGATCTCTCGCGCGTCGGCGAACGCGACCATGGCCCGTGGTGCTTTATGGAACACAAATTCTGGAACGATCACCACCGGATGCTGGCCAGCGAACTGGGGTGCAACGGTTGGGCGGAACTGGAGTCGATCGACCGGTTTATTCCGCAGAACAGCCCCTGCCCGGACGGTCAGGCGTGGCGCTACCACTTTACCTACAACAACGCCAGCCGTCCGCTGCAGCCCATGGTGGATATGTTTGCGCCGGAAAAAGGCAACCGGCGGCAATACAGTCAATGCACAATGTTCTGTCAGGCCGACCAGTTGAGCTACGTTATGGCGCATTACCGGAAAAAATTCCCGGTTTCCAGCGGCTGTTATGTCTGGCAATACAATGAGTCCTATCCGACCAACAGCTTCAGCATCATCGACTTTTACAGTATGCCCAAAATCGCCTACTACGCTCTGGCACGCAGCAATCAAGCTGATATACTTTTTGCCGAAGATGAGTCGTGGCGCCTGCAAGATGAGTCGATCCGAACCAGGCTCTATCTGGTCAGCGATTACGGCACGCCCGAAAAATGCACTGCCGAGTTTGCATTGTACGATATAACCGGCAGCGAACTGCTGAAAAAGTCCTATCCGGCGACCTTCCCGGCCGGAACTCATGTTTTGGACGAAATCAATGCCAAGCTCGCCCACGCGCCCGCTCAAGGGGTGGTTATCGGCCGTTTGACGATCAGGACACCCGAAAAAACCATCTTTTACAACGAACGGCTCTACGGTGCGCCGGATTTGACCCGGGCATTGCATCTGGATGCCGTGGAACTGATTGCAAAGAGTCAAATCGAGCCGCTGGATGGCGAAACGCTTCTGACCGTGTCGATCACCAATCCGACTCAAACTGCCGCATTGAATGTGCGCACCCGTTTGAGCGGAATCGACTTCAAGCAGGTCTACTGGCTCAACAATTACCAGCATATTCTGCCGGGCGAAACGGTCAACTTTACCGCCCGGATCACCGGCGCTGTAACCGCCGTTCCGGCAGTGGAAGTCTACGGCTGGAACCACCCCGAAAAGGTGTTCTGATCAATAAAATCATCCTCTGAAAAGCTGTTGCAAACAACAAACTTTTGCAACAGCTTTTTTTGTATAAAAAACAAGCTGCTTATGCTTGATCCGGATCGTTATTTTCGGCGCGGTATTGCCCCGGAGTAACACCGTATTTGATTTTAAACTTGCGGTGAAAAGCATCTACTCCGCAAAAGCCTACTTCATCGGCAATACGGGCTATGGACAGCGGCGTTTCGCGCAGCATTTCGGCGGCGGCTTCCAACCGCAAATTCAGCAAATATTGGATCGGTGATTCGTTGAAGTGCCGCCGCCACGCCCGATAAAAAGTAGCCCGCGACATGTTGTATTGAGCGGCGATCTCTTCGGCGGCGAGTTTTTCATTGTAGTGTACTTTCATCCAGACCGAAGCATTCTGCATGGTGATTTTTTCGTCAGTTTCCGCAACTTGCTCCTGATGCGACAACTCGCGCAAAAGTTTGAAACACACCCAGTCGATCTCGTCAGGAACTCCGGGGGCATACACTCTGTACAGATATTTGCGGAACTGGGTGATAAGTTCTTCTATCCTGGGAGTCATTTTAAATTCCCAAACGGTTTTTTGCGGCAACAGCCCTATTTTTTCCAGTTCGCTCATAAGTGAAACATGGTACTGAAAAGCGATCGTATCGCGTTTTTCATACTGGGTACTGATGATCCGGTCGCCGGGGCGTTTGATCAAAACATGCGGAAATTTGACATTGCAAGGTTTATCGTTGACTATATCCAGACATATATCGGCTGTGCAGTCAAGTCTTATTGAGATTTCCAGACAATCCTCATCAATGATCTGCAAATAATCCACCGGCCGGATCCAGCGCCAGCAATAATAGATATTTTCCACCTTGTAAGGAAAGTTGTATTTCCGTAGTAATGAAGATATTTTTATACTTTGACCGCTCATAAACCAACTCCGTATCTGTTATATGGTTATAATACACCTTATTCATCTCCAAAGCAAATATGTTTGAGACGATTTAATATAATTTTTTGAGAAAATATTGCCTTGTCAAGCGTGTTTTTCCGCGTATATTATACATTGTATGATTTGTTGTATACACAAAAAAATCACAGGAGAACAAAAAATGAACAAGAAACACTCATTTACCCTGATCGAATTGCTGGTAGTTATCGCCATCATTGCCATTCTGGCGGCCATGCTGCTGCCGGCACTCTCTGCCGCGCGCGAACGCGCCCGTGCCGCCAGTTGCATATCCAACCTCAAGCAAGTTGGTCTTTACATGCAAATGTATGTGGACGACAATGATAACTGGACATGTTTTTCCGGGTACTCCAATACCTTGCAAAGCCAACCCTGGGGTCAACTGCTTACCGAAAACGGCTACTCCCCGGATGTAAAAAGCTATCTTTGCCCCTCACTCAACAATGCCGATACCGCCGCATGGCGGGCGTGGACCTATACTTACGGGTTCCGTTGCAAAGATAACAGCGAAGTTGCATTCAACCTCGGAGCCGGTAATTTTTTGTGGAAAACAACCAGCGGAGCATCCGCCACGTTCACCAGTTCGCCGTCAACATTTATCATGGCCGGCGACAGTCTGCGCAAAGCCAGTATGGCGGATCAGTTCTTCCGTCTTTGCACCTATCAGGGCAGTATGGGTTTGGCTGATGTCCGCCACAGCAAAACCGGCGGATTCCTTTTTGCCGATGGTCACGCTGCCCAGCTCCGCGGCGAAGAACTCGGCGATGAACTCTGCCCCCGCGGTTCGTGGTATTTCTACGAAAACGGCACCGAAAAAACTCAAAGCAACTGACAGAATTTTTTCCATGCGGAGATAATGCTTTATGCGTATAACAGCAACCTTGCTGGCGTTCTTTTGCGCCTTGATTCTGAATGCCAACGCCATCAAAAACGGCGATTTTTCCGAGGGTTTGAAATATTGGATGCGCGATACCGATCAGGTAAAATTATCCGAAACCGTCAAAGCCGGCAACAAACCGGCAGTATGCATTCTACCGCGCACTGAACTGCGTCAGGTCGTAACCATTGATCCTGATGCAACTTACGAATTGAGTTTTCTTGTTAAAGGCGAAAATATCAACGCCGCCAATCCCGGTAAAAACGGCGCACGCATCATGCTCAATGCCGGTTCAGTCTGGGATCGGGTAACAGCCAATGCCGACAATCGCTGTATGACCGGATCTTTTGATTGGCAGCGCGTAGTATACCGCTTTGAAGGCAGTAAATTCAAAAGCAATAAACTGCGAATCAAACTGGTACTGGACACTGATGGCAAATGTTATTTTGCCGATCTGAAACTGACTGAAGTCGGCACTAAAGCGCCCGCGCCCAAAGTTTCCGACACAGCCCGGGGCAAGTATTTCCGCGAAAGTTATCTTGCCGATTACCCGCTGGCAGCATTTTACCCGACCGATAAAAGTTACGGCTTTGTCGAGCCGGGCCAAAGCGCAAATTTTTGTCTGCAATTTAAAGAAATGCCCGGTCTGGAATACTCGATTACGGTCAAAAATGATCTGGGCAAAGTCGTTTACACTGTTCCGCGCAAACCATACACTGCCAATACTCTGATAACCATTCCCGGGCAGGAACGCGGCTACTATATCGTCGAAGCAACCGCCTTTATCCAAAATCAGCCCATCGCCATGATCCAGAGTGCCTTTGTCAGCACCCCGGCGATCAAAGGCAAACGCGACCCGTTCTTCCAGATCACCCAGTTCGGTATCATCGCCGATTTGATTGATGGCTACCGGATGCTGGGCGCGGGGTCGGTGGTGCTGCCGATCATCAGTTTTGAAAAAGGCGACCACATGCAGAATGCCCGCAAACGTTATCTCCACGGATATAAGAATTTTCTGAACAGCGACTTTGATGTTCACGCTCTTTATGTGGGTGGTCAGCACGGTTTGAACCGCCAGAGCGAACACTTTGTCAAAGGCTACCCCATGTATAACGACGCATATTTCAAAGAAGTGGAACTCTCGGTAACTGCCGCGGCCACAGTTTTGAAAGGCAAGATCAAATCATTAGGTTCGATTTACGAAATGCCTTCACACGCCAATATGCGTCACAAACATTGCGGAACCTGGTCGGAAGCGTTGAGCCAGCAGCTTTTTACCGCGCGGGTGGTATCGCGTGCCGCCCGCAAGATAGACCCGACACTGAAGATTTCTGCCGGCGGCAACAACGTGCAAATGTACATTGAGCCGATGGAAAGGATCGTCATGAACGATCTGGCCGATGAGTTTGATATTTACAATATCGATGCCTATTTCGGCAACTGGAACCTGACCAACGGCAATCCGAGCATTCCGGAAAAAAGTCTGCGCAGCTTTTATCTGGAATCCAGCCGCCTTGCCCAAAGTCTGGGCAAAACGCCGCTGGTTCAGAATACCGAAACCGGATATGCTATTTACTACGGCGACCGTTACGACCGCGGCTTGGCGCATACGCAGGCGGCACTGACCACCCGCGCATTGATCATCAGCAAAAGTGCGCCGGTCAGCAGTGTGGCACTCTTCCGCATTGCCACAAGTTACGGCGGCAAATTCGTCGATCCGCTTGAAGTATGTATGACAAGTTGCTGGAAACCGATCCGCAGCGGCAGCAAACTCTATCACACGCCCCTCCCCGGCGGCGCGGCTTACGCCACTTGTGCGCGGGAACTCAAGTTTGTAAAATTTTATAAAGAAATCAAAACCGGCGACAACATCGTCTACGCCTATATTTTCACCCGACCCGACGGCAAAACGCTGCTTTGCCCGTGGATGGTAGAAGGCACGATGACGCTCAAGCTGGATCTTGCCCAAACGGCCAGACATGTTTCCATGTTCGGGCGCGAAACTGACATTCCCGCAGGCCAATATGATTTGGTTTTGAGCCAGATTCCCTGCTACATAATTTTGGATGAAGCGCCTGAATCAGTGGCTAATCAAATCGAAAAACTGCTGACCGGCAGCCGCCCATTGTATAAAGCTGGCGCCAAACTCATTGCCCCGGATCAGGCAATGGTTTATGTGGCCAACACCGGCAACACCAAGAGCTATTGCACCATCGCCGGGCAAACGCTGGAACTCTTCCCCGGCAGTATCAGCAATATTGCTGTACCTTACAAGCCGGGCAGCAAAACGATCCCGGTCGCCATTCAAGGCACAAAACAAGTAATTGAGGCAGAAGTCATTAGCGACACAGTAAAATTCACGCGCGTAACATCCGCCCCGGTCTTTGACGGCAGCGGCCAATATCTGACCGGCAGAAAAATGCAGAAACTTACAGTCCCCACGCATGTAAAACCCGCTGAAGCATTGCAGCCGGAACGGGGATTTTTCAAAAGTTCAATGACGCCCGACAATCACAACATTTCTGCTGAATATTTTCTCGGTTACGACGACAAAAACATCTACATTGCCGTCAAAGTCGATGATCCGGTGCATCAGCAGCGGTATAAGAATCAGAACCTCTGGCGCGATGACTGCGTGCAGTTTGTCTTTGCCAAAACCGCCGTTCCGCCCGCAGATGCACGCTTGTTCACCACCGATATCAAAGAATATAATAAAGGGCAGAATTACGGTGTGGCTTTGACTGCGCGCGGCACAGAGTTTGTCCGCTACGGTGTACCGTACAAGCCGCAACTGAAAAGTCTGGTCACGCGCCGGGGCAATATAACTTTTTACGAAATTGCAGTACCGTGGAGCGAACTCAAGAGTAAGCCGGGAGATTTGCTTTACTTCAGTTTTGTTGTTCCCAACAACGACAAAAAGAGCCAGACCAATGCACCTTACTGGCTGGATATGGCCGACGGTGTTTGCGGCAACCGCGATGATGCCCTGCTGCCGCTGGTGATATTCGAGTAAAACTGATTTGCAAAAAGTTCAAGCTGTGTTACATTAATCAACAATAAAACAGAACATTATCCAAAGTACAAAAAGGAATAAATATTATGAAAATCATTGCTTTCATGCTCATGCTCCTCTCCGCCGTAACCATGTTTGCGGAAGCCGTACCGGCCAACAATAATATGTTTATCAATGGTGATTTCAGCGAAGGTCTGAAAGGCTGGCGGTTTGAAAATAAAGCCATCGCCGTAATGCCTGACATGAAATTCAACGGCAAGGCAGTCGTCAAACTGCCGGCCAACTCCGAAATCCGCCAGAATTTTACCATCAAGCCCGATACAGACTACATATTGACCTACTATATCAAAGCCGAAAATGTCAAATCCCCCGCCCCACGCAACAAAGGCATCCGCTTTATGCTCAATGCCAATAAAAAATGGCTGCGCGCCACTCCGCTGGCTCACGGCGGTTGCGTTACCGGCACCACGGATTGGCTCAAAGGTGAATTCCGTTTCAACTCCACCAAAGAGTTGAATGGCGGCGGCAAACTGACCATAAAACTGGTAATTGACTGCGAGGGCGTCTGCTATGTATCGGATGTCAGACTGCAGGAAGTTACAGTGCAAAAATAAATAACGCGGCAAGAGTTTGCAGTTGTTTTGAGGACAAAAAATGGATTTCAAAGCAAAATATGATGTTGCAGTAGTCGGTGCCGGAGTCGCCGGGATCGCGGCGGCCATTGCCGCGGCCAGACGCGGCTGCAAGGTGGCGCTGCTCGAAAAACAAACCCTTATCGGCGGACTGGCGACTTCGGGCTTGATCTACATATATTTGCCGCTTTGCGATGGCAAATCGACCCAGGTCATCTATGGTATTTCAGAAGAAATGCTCAAACGCAGCATGGAGTTCAGTCCATTCGATCTGGCCGAACAATGGGGCGGCCGCCCCAATGGGACGCTGCCGGTCAACAGCCCCCGTTACCGGGTCGATTTTTCCCCGGCCGGTTTTACTCTGGCGCTGGACGAAATGCTCGCGCAAGCCGGTGTGGATCTGTGGTTGGATACCCGGGTCTGCGCCACCCGGAAATCCGGCGATAAAGTAACCGGGCTGGAAGTCGAAAACACCTCCGGTCGCGGCGTGGTCAGCGCCAATTGTTTTGTGGATACCAGCGGCGAAGCGATCGTGGTCAGACGAGCCGGCGGCAAAGTTGTAAGCGACTTTAATTCGCTCTCGCTGTGGCTGATCGAAAACCACCCGGCTATGGAAAAATCGCCGTACCAGTTCGGCAGTAATATGATGGTCAAGGCTTTTATGTTCAATAAAAACGACATTGCCCCCATGGCCGGAACCGATGGCAGAAGTGTTACTGATTTTACCCGGCAATGCTATGAACATTTGCGCAGTTATTACCGGCAGAGTTATGCGGCAGGCCACAGCCGTTATACGCATTTTCCGATCCATCTGCCGGCAATGCCGCAGTTCCGCAAGATCGCCGCAGCCAGTTGTCTGACCATGCTGGACAGCGATGACTTCGGCCGGAGAGTTGAAGACTCCATCGGGCTGACCGGCGACTGGCGGGCGCCCGGCCCGGTGTGGGAAACTCCGTTCAGAGCGCTGATCCCGGAAACGCTCGATGGCGTGCTGACTGCCGGACGCTGTATGGGAGCGATCAATGATGCGTGGGAAGTCTACCGCGTTATCCCGACTGCCGCCATGACCGGCGAAGCCGCCGGAATTGCCGCTGCGTTGTGTTCAGAAAAAGCGTGCGAACCCCGCGATTTAGCTTACAGCGAAGTTGAAAAAGCTCTTCGCAAGTTGAATATACCGTTGCACCTTGATGAAGTAAAGCTCGAAAAACTCTACCGCTGACGCTTAAACCATTCCGCCGATTGGTATTATGAACAATATAGCTCGCCAACAGCTCATGCGGCGGAACGCCGCAAAGCCCGGTCAGGGCCGCGAACGCATGAGAGGGTATTCTGCAGGATAAATTCCTGCAGAACGAGCAGCTTGCCTG
>SUWA01000027.1 GCA_015061695.1 Lentisphaerota bacterium | reverse complement strand
GTTTATACCGTAAGACAAGGGGAAACGCTGCTGATAAGTATCGTTGCCGAAATTCATTTCCCAATCCAGTTGGAGTCCCGCAAAACTCAATATCGGCACCAGCGGGCAGTCGGTCATGTGCAGCACTATCGGCGGCGTACCGTTAAAACTTTTACCTGCTTTATGGAGCATTACCGCAGTACGCTTGACCATTTCGCGCGAGGCAAAGATCCCGAACGCCGGATGCAGTGTACCATCCGCATCTTCCCATGCAGCAGTATTTACTGGATCGCGCACCAGACTTTCAAAAATATTGTCGTAATACATACCATTGATGCCGTGTTTGAGTTCTTCGCGCAAATGATACAATGTAAAATCCACAAAACTTGGTACCGGTTCAACACTGAATTCATTCAGGGCGCGTTCCGGCCGCCAGGTGCGCATATCCCACTCATCGGCAAAAACATCAAATTCTTTCCAAGTGTGACTGATCACCCGACCGTTGCCGTAGATGATACGCAAATCGGCGTTTTTGAATTTTTTTGCAGCATCAAACATGTATTTTTCCATCGGGCAGTTTGCACACCAGTTGTTAGGGCCGCGCAGCAGACTGTATTGACGCGGATGCAGATTGTTGCGCTTGAAATAATCGCGGATGAAAGTGCGCGCTTCCGCTTCAGTCTGCCACTTGCCCTGATGAATAAAATCTATAAAACTCCAATCATTGTTCGGCGGCACATACAACCCGTCCTCGTAGCGGAAATAACAGAAGTTGTGAGACAGAACCGCCATTGCTTCTGCCCCTTGGGGAACACGGTTTTTGTGCGGAGCCGGGGTTATGTAGGCTTGCGAACCTGCGGCGCGCTTTTTGACCGGAGTCGCCTGAAACGCCATAACTATTTCGCAAGGTTTATCGTAGACTACCGGCTGGTTGACTATGTACAGATTCAGATTTACTGAATTATTTTCGACCGTGATCGTCTGCGAGGCTTTTCCGGCTGCGCGTCCCCAGTAACGGGGACTTTCGCAAACGTAGGCAAGACCTTTCTGATATTCTCCCAGCCAGATGTAGGGGCGGAACCCGTTGAGGCTGCCGGTTACAGCATTGCTGCAGTTACTGGCAAAAGCAACGCCGGTTTTATCAGGGATAAAACCTTTGTTATTCATGCGGATCGTGCGTCCGGCAGCAAAGTAATTTCTGGCAATGGATTTTTTCAGAGGAAAAGTCAGAGTAAGAGTGTCGATCCGGAACGGTTTTTGCGGGGCAAATTTAAAATAAACTTTGCAGAATCCATCCTGTTCATATTCTCTGCGCAAGGTCAGTTTGAGGTCCTTATAGCTTAAATCAGTTTCCCGGATTACCAGATCGGGCGAGGTTTCCAGCGTGCGCTGCGCCGTAACTGTAAACTTTTGACCGTTGATCATAAACTCTACCGGACCGGCAAGGATATTTTCGTTTAACGCATAAATAGCATCCCACCAGCCATCATTGCTTTCGTTATACGCGGTCAGCAAGGCGGTTATACGCTTGTCTTTTACCTGCAGCGGCTGGAACGGCGGCACGATGATGCGGTCTTTACCCAAATTCAAATCCTGCCACGGAAACTTTTTGATTGCAAATTTTTCAGAAAGTTCTTCAAGCCTGCCCTGCGGATTTTTGAACTTGGCAAGCAATTTGTATTCGCCCTCCGGCAAAGCGGGCAATGTTGCATCTGCCAGAAAACCATCCTTGCGGCGCACAGTCGGAAAAACGGCTATGACTTTGTTGTTCCGGTCGGCAAGCTGGATTTCCAGATTACTTACCTTATTGAGTTTTTCCGTCAGCGGGCAACTCAAAAGGGCGCGGATACGCTTGAAGGTCGGATAAACCGCAATTTTGAATTGATAGGGCGGATTCGGATCGCGCCAGCGTGTAATGCCATCGGCTCCCCAGGCAAAATATCTTTGAAAATAAATTTTTCCCGTTTCCGGATCACGCACTTCAGCGCGTAAATGGCGGATGAAATCCCATGTCAGGATGCCTCGGTAGTTGGCACCGTTGCTTTTGCCGGGAGCAAGTTTGGAACCCGTGGCGATCACACGCGGCTGTTCCTGCGACGTAATTTTTATATCATAAAAAACATTTTGCTCTTTACCGGTATTATTGACCGCGTTCCAAGTGATTTGATAACTGGAACTCGGTGCGCCGTAATTGCGCCAGAGAGTAGGAAAACTCACCAGCGGTGCATCGTCGTCAGGAATAAATTCGGCAAAATGATTCTCCCGGGTGGCAGCGTGAAAACTCACCACTTCTTCGGCATTTTGGAAATGGCGGATCATCTGCAGTTTACCCGGCTTTCCGTACTGGATTTTTTTTACTCCCAGTGCGGAAAGCGGGATAGCCATTTCGGTAGTCCAGAAGTTGTCGCCGGTAAAAAAACTTTTAAGCAAAGTCCCCGGCAGCAAATTGCCGTTGCCGGCAGAATTGATTTTGATTTTTTTCAACGGCGCACCGGGAAAAGCGATTTGCAGTTCCAGCGTATCCTGCAATGTGATTTTCATAGGAGGCGGCGGCAGCATACTGCGGTGCGCAAAGTAAAAAAAATCGTCATCATACCCCACAAAAAACTCTGTCCAGCGGAACATCATCAAGCCATTGTTGCCGGATATACCGCCAAATTGCATGGAACAGTCGCGCCATTCATGACTGCTGAATTTGCCGTCAATTATCGGCTTCCTTTTTACCGGCGGCACACGCAGCAGCGTTTTGCCGTAAAAATTCAGTTCGGTATTGGCCGATGATTGCAGATCATTGGCTGCGGGCAACAAGGTTATATCTTTTATTTCAACAGTGCTGTTGCCCGTATCGGCATCGTCCATGACATCCAGACGCAAACCGCTGATGGTCTGCTGCTGATTCATAAGCTGCGGATTGATAATGCGTATGGTATGATATTGGTTATCGGATTTCAAACTCGGTATATAACCCAGCCGGATATATTTGCCATTGGCACCGATTATATAGATTTGTCCCTGGGTCTTTTGAGGCGTATTTTTTGCCCGGTAGGTAAAACTTACGCCGGCGTAATCAGCTCCTTTAAGCGCAAGACCGCGCACATTGATATTGCTGTCGCGCTTGAATGTACTCAAAAGCAGCACATCATCAACCAAGCTGGCTTTACAGCGGACGGCGCGGAACGCTTGCAGCCTTTTGCCGCTCCAGATTTCCGTGGCAACCAAACTTGCGGAGGGCATCTTGCCGACAAAAGCAAGACGTTTGAGTTCAATAAGCGTGTTGCCCGCATCGCTTTGATCCATCAAATCCAACCGCAACCCGGTGATTTTTCTGGCATTGCCGACGGCGGCAGCGCGTTCCAGATCTTTTGCCGTGAATTTAAGCGTATGAAATTTGTAATCGCCTTGCAGGCTCGGCAGATTGAACCGGGCAATGATCTGATTATTTTCGCCCAGTATAAAAAGTTGCCCGGTCGTTTTTTCGGGCAGATTTTTGGCGCGGTATTCAAACTCCACGGTGCAGGAATCTGCCGTGGTCAACTGCAGATTGTACACCCGCAGGGAACTGTCTTTGCCGAAATTGGTCAGCTGCAGCAAGTCGTTTTGCAGCGATTTTTTTAAACGCACCGGACGCAAATCGTTCAATGCCTTGCCATGATATTGGGGGACATTGGCCGCAGCAGCAAACGCCAGTGCAACTGTTGAGGTAAAAAGCAGGATTTTTTTTAACATGACTGTTACTTTCAGTTAATCTCTTTATAGTCGGAATCATCTGCCGGCAGATAAGCGGTAATATCATCAGCTTTCCGCGCCGGAACATTTATCCACTTTGCTTCGCCCAAACCGTTGCTGGTCAAAGCCTCCGCATGGCCATCGACAAAGAGTGCGTTGCACATTTGTCCGTGAGCCAGATACGGCCGGGAATAACCATCACCGCCGCTGCTGTGCGGATTGCAGCGGTAATAACGTTCGGTTGCGCCTTTTTTCTTGGCATCCAGCAGCAGTACCGTATCGGAGGGATTGCCTTCGCTTAAAGACTCCACACGCACAAAGTGGTCCCCGGTACTGTTCTGGCGGTAAGGTCCGCCGTAGGTGCGCGTAAGGATCGCGCCGTAGGGCTCTTTGGTCTTCTGGGCGTCAGAAACCGACATATCTTCCGGGCAGATGAGCGTATGGATACCGGATTGCAGATAGCCGTTCCAGTAAAGGCTTGCGCCCCACACCAGATTACCCCGCTGGGCTTCTTTATAACCGCTGTCTCCGCTGAATTCATTAAATCCTTTATTGTCGTCAGCATACAATTTTAAATAGAGTCCGCATTGCTTGAGGTTGCTTATACAAGTTGCAGCCCGGGCCCGGGCACGGGCTGCCGAAAGCGCCGGCAGCAGCATGGCAGCCAAAATGGCGATAATAGCAATTACAACCAATAGTTCGATCAAGGTAAAATGTCTTTTCATAAATAAGTACTCCCATGTTTTAAGTTGATGTTTTTTCAAGTGTAATTTATACTCTTGCAAGAATTTTTTCAAACACTTGCTTGCAATAAATGTTTACTTTTTTGTGTTGTTTTACAATATTATTGTAGAATAAAACTGTTTTACAACAAACATATTTTGCAAAAGCCACTTGACAGTATTATTTTATTACAAAAACATTTATCACAAAAACATTAAACGAAAGTTTTGCAGTTATGAAACAGCATAAAGACTTATCCCGCAGAAGTTTTATCCAGTCCGTGGAACGGGCTCTGGATATATTGGAAGCGGTCGGCAACTCTTCGAAACCACTGCGCAGCGGCGAAATTGCTAAAGCCTTGCATGTATCTCCGGCTACTGCCAGCAATCTGATCCGGACATTGTACAAACGCAACTATCTGGAACATAATAAGGATAATACTTACGCTCTGGGCGTGCAGAGTTTTATCCTGGGCAGTGCCGCAGATATATGGAAGAATCTGCGCAGTGCATCCAGCGATATATTGCAGAATTTGTGCCGGGAATGTAATGCCACAAGTTTTCTCGGCGTATTGCACCAGCAGCAGATGCTGGCCATAAATTTGGTGCAAAGTAATTCCCCGGTAAATATTTCCCTGCCGCAAAA
This sequence comes from Lentisphaerota bacterium, assembly GCA_015061695.1. Taxonomy (GTDB): domain Bacteria; phylum Verrucomicrobiota; class Lentisphaeria; order Victivallales; family Victivallaceae; genus SIG78. The sequence continues at coordinate 25,661 of SUWA01000027.1, read as the reverse complement.
TTGGCTGGATCAGGCACATTCCACGGCAGCGGGCAAAGTATTGCTGTCCTCTTTGAACGAAGAAGAGTTCGACGATTTTATCAACAGCAATCCGTTGCACAAACTTACCGATTGTACAGTATGCGATCCCCAAAAACTTAAAGACGAACTCAATACCATCCGGGCTGAAGAGTTTGCAGTGGTGCGTGACGAAAGTGTTTTTGGCGTAAGCAGTATCGGCGTACCGGTCTGCGGCAGAAGATGGCGGCCGGTTGCGGCATTGAGCATATCTTTTTCCAGTTATTTTTTGAGCGACCAATATCTGAAGCGCCAACTGGTATTGCTCAATAAATACCGCCGTGAACTGGAAAAGAAAATACTGCGCTGAATTTTTTTCGCGCAATAAACAGATTGCTAGTCAAACGGATCCTTGCGAGATTTTTACCTGGCATTTTCAGATAAAAGTTATTTCAAGCAGATCGGGTTTGCCGCGATACGCTGGCGCATAAAATCCGCGTAAGGCAGAAGATAATTCATCACTCCCCCGCCACGGATTCCCGAACAGAGCGGCGATGGAAGATGAATAACTGAATTTTATTTCGGCAAGTTCGCCGCGCAATTCGTCCGGAATTATCCACTCATAGGGAGCGGTCAGGCGTGTACCGCAACTTTTTTTGTTGATAAAAAGTTCCACATCTCCTGGCGGCGCGGTATGATTGGTTTGGATTTTCAGCGCATTTTCAGGTATAAAGACCTGTGCATACTGGACGATCCGGCCTGAAAAATCGGGCAGATCAGCTTCTCCCAGCAGAATCGCAGCGGGGAGAAAACCAAAATCTTCAATGTCGTTTTTCAAAACCAAAGTGTGCCTGCCGGAATTTACTTCACCTAAATCGGCAAGTTTATACAATTGGTTGAAGCTTTCCGGCAACCCGCTGCAGGGTAAGGTCGGGATCACGCTTTTTCCATCAAGTTCGACTTCGGCACTCCCGGCATAATCGCGCAGCGCCAGAGCAAGTTTCTGCGTATTTTTCAGCGTGATCACAGCCTGACGTGCTGCATCAAATTCAATACGTTGACTATGCGGATGATCAAATTCCAACTGCCAGCCGGGGAATTCCACCACGCCGAAGCGCGGCAGAGTAAAAGGTATTGTCTGATTGTTGCGGTGCAGAACCAGTTCCCGGTTGCGGCCCGCCATATCCACTGCCAGCACCATGCCGTCAGCATAACGACGGACAAACACATCGCTGACCAATGCACCATCGGGGTAACAGATCTTACTGTTTATTGGGAATTTTTCGTGCAATCGCGTGGCGATCTGCTCAAAACTCCAGCCGGTGATGCCATATTTTTCTTCGCGCAGCGGCATTCTTATATGCGAACAATTCAACACTGCCAGCACATCATCGGGTATGGGATCATGCTCGTCTATCAACTTCCAACTGATTTGACGGCTTGCCAGATCTCGCAGCAGATTGTTCAGATCCGGAGCATTATCTGTATAACGCACAGCCACTTCATAAAGCCGTTTTTTGCCTGCCAGCGCGGCGGCACGGCGGGCAATCCTGCCCCATTCCTTAAATGCCGGCAGATGCGGCACATCCCAGGCAAAAGTATTGTAATGCTCTTTTTTGATACTGTTGCCGCGCGGATCCATTGCCGCCACTGCCAGAACGTAGTGGTCAATGCCGAAGGCTGCGGCTAAATAGAGTATCTGCTGAAGTTTGGCAAAATCTATATCGCACTTGTGACAGGCAAAAAGTTCTGCCAATCCGCCCTGATTGCCCTGTTGTTCAATCGCATAAAGTGCAGTTGAATAAGTCAGAAATTCAAAAACATTCATGTTGGTATTACACCACACATCATCCATGGCAGGGAGTTTCATGCCGCTCAATGCAGTCAGCACTCCGCCATTGGCAAGCCGTGCTGCCCGGGGGCTGGTTTCGTCCATCAAATGCCCGGTCAGGACTACATCGTGGTCACTGCACCACGCCTGAACGCGGTCAATAAAACAAGCGCGGAAGCGCCTGGCAAGCAGCGGCGCACACTCTGTCGGGTAAAAATCTTTGGCAGCGCGTACACCGGAGGCAATATCACTGAAAAGATCTCCGCCGGTAGCCGTGCGGTAGTCATCGGTCAAACCGTCATAGTAGCCCATAAAAAAGAGCGGCACATCTTCGGCAGCCGGACGGAAAAATCCAACTTCCGGTTCGTCTGTAAAAATACCTTTTATAAGCGTACCGAAATATTTTTTCAAACGCTGATAATAACGTTCATGGGTCAGTTCAATAAAGCGGTCAACTGCCGCCGGATTCATCAAATCGGTGTAATTATTGTTGCGTCTGATTTCAACTTTGATTTCGCCATCAACATTATATGCGCAGATAAACTGTGCGGCGTAATCAGGATTTTCCTGCGGAATTATGTGCGCACAGCTGCCGCTGGGCCAGTTGAATTCATCATAGAGCCAGATCGCTTTGAAACCGAGTGCCGCGGCTTCTTTGCAAATTATTTCCACCGTGGAAAGGTATTCTTCAGAAAAATACTCAAGCTCGCAGCCGCTCCGGGGATAGATCAAATATTGTTCGATACCCGCTTGGCGGTAGCATGTAAGTATCTTGATTATTTCTTCCCGCGCAGGTTTGCCGGTCAAAGCCCCCATCATGATCAGCGGGTTAATCGTATTCATAACAAAACTCCGGTATATCAATAACTCTTTTACATAAAAAGATAACCATTTTGTGTTTTTTTGCAATAATAAAATGCAATATTTTTTAATTTTTGCTGTTTTTTATAATATTATTGTGAAAACACCTTGCACTACAAGAATATTATTGATCCGGAACTTGAAATGTCTGCGGTTGACAAATCGCAGTCCCCGGGCGGCAGTTTTAACAATTCCGTATTTCGCAATTTAGCTTTTTTATACAGTTGGGGCCTCAAGTATATTGCAACTGTGTTTCGGGAGCAGAGGCCAGTGCCGTTTCTTTGATTGGTTTTCCGGTGTTTCAGGCGAATGAATGAAAATTTCACGATCCTGACTTTTTCAATCCAGCCGGAATTTACGGTGGTTAATGGGATAAAAGATCCTCCCCCAGGATGGCGTGGGAGATTTGTGCCAATATCAGAGCCGCTGAAATCATAGTGTTGGATAAGTTATACCGTGGTTTGAACTATTGGGCAACATTGAATGAACGGAAAGTTTTGTTGCTTTTGAGTTTTTTACCACTCTTGCCGGATGGTTCCGGCAATCAATTTGACTACCCGCATGGAACAATCGCTTATGCAATAGGCTTCCGGACATTGGGCCGGCTGACCGGCCGAAACGGATTCCATCATGGCAACAGCATTTAAAATCGCAGTTTTATCCACCGGAGCCAGTACTGCCGAACCGCAATCCATTGCTTCGGGCCGTTCCATAGACTGCCGCACAGTTACAGCCGGGAATCCGGCAATAGCCGACTCCTCGCAAACAGTTCCGGAGTCGGAGATCACGCAGCGTGCGTTTTGTTGCAAAAACATATAGTCAAAAAAACCGAACGGCTTACAGCATTTTACCAGACCATGCCATTTGAATCCGGCCAGTGCCTGCAGTCGGTTGCGGGTACGCGGATGCAGCGACACTATCAGCGGCAGCTCACTGGTTTCGGCCAGTGTGTTAAGCGTATCGACCAAAAGCTGCAACCGGGAAGCATCATCCACATTCTCCGCCCGGTGAAAACTTGCCAGATAGTATTTATTGCTGCTGATACCCAGCGACTCCAATACCTTGCTTTGTTGGATATTGCTTTTATACAGTTCATAAACTTCCCGCAGCGGCGACCCGCTTATATAGATTTTGCGCGGTTCCAAACCTTCGCGCAGCAAATTGCGCCGGGCGTGTTCGCCGTAAACCAGATTAAAATCAGCAATATGGTCGATAAAGCGCCGGTTGATCTCTTCGGGGACATTGGTATCAAATGCGCGGTTGCCGGCTTCCAGATGGTAGAGTTTGATCTTCATGCGCCGGGCCAGCAAACCGGCGATCGAGGCATTGGTATCGCCCAGCAACACTACGGCATCAGGCTTTTCCTGCAGAAAGACCTCCTCCAGTTGGATCAGCGTCTGCCCCAGTGTATTGCCCAGCGAACCGGAACAATTCAACATGTAGTCCGGTGCCCGCAAACCCAATTCATCAAAAAAGATCCCGTTGAGTTCGTAGTCAAAATTTTGATTGGTATGAACCAGTTTATGATCAAAGTATTTTTCCAGCTGCGGGATGATCGCTGACAACCGTATAACTTCCGGCCGTGTGCCGGCAATAGTGAGAACCTTAAAGGGACTTTTTTGCATAATCACTCCAAACTACCGGTTTTTTTATTGCTTTTGACATATTTTATATAATAGTAAACCATGCTGCCGCAGGAGGCAAGCGACCCCAGTATGCGCGTAATTACTGCTCCACGCAATCCCCACAGCCATACCAGCAATATGTTGCCGGCCAGCAGTACCACGCCGGAGAGGATCGCCCCGTTACGCAGCGCTCTGCCTTGTGCATGAGCGCCCAGAAAGCGGTTGAACATATCGCCCAGACCATGAATAGCCATGCCCAGCGAAAGCAATGATGCCCAGACGGCTACTGCTCCGTAAGCCGGTGGGTAGAAAAATGTTACCACCGGAGTTATCAGCAGCACAAAAAACACCCACGCCGCCAAAGTCAAACTTACTGAAGCAACAATGACTTTGCGCGGAATGGAGTTTTCGGCCGCAAAGCGTTTGAACATTACAGTTCCGATGATCCCCGGCAGCATACTCAACGGCATGGCCAAGGTCAGCGAAAGCGTATAAAAAGCCACATTGGAGTTGTCGCGCGTGAAAAATCCCAGTGTAACACCGGCCAAATATGCCAACGATACATTGCTTACCGATCCGCAATAGACCATCCAGCCGTAACGGCGGTTTTCCTCGCTCAACATCCGGAAAGATTTTTTCATGCCGCCAAAACGCACTCCGGTGGAAAGCACCAGCAACAGCAGCACTGCGCAAGCTATACCATTTTGCAGCAGCAACATCATTACGCTGCCGGCCGTGTAATATTTGTAGATCAGTGCCCCGCAGCCCAGATACAACAGCGCCGGCAGCAGCCGCGCCAGCGAAATGCGCCCGATCTGATTATCGCCCTGACAAACGGTATTTATGTAGTAGAGCAATCCCGGCGCGGCACAAACGGTCAGCGAGTAAAAAATCACCTTTTGCGTTGCTGCGTTAGGCGCAAAGAACCATCCCCAAAGGGTTAGCAGCAGCATATTTGCCAGCGTTACGCCGCCTAAAATCAGCAGCATACAGCCGCGCAATGAACGCTTTTGCTGATCATCTCTGCTGATTGCCAGCAAGCGGCTGCCGGAAACAAAAAAACCCAGAAAAAGCAGCGTCGAAAAGAACGTCATCAAATTGACCGTGTAGCGCACATCGCCATATTCTTCCGGCGTCAGCACATGCGTATTGAGTATGGATACAACAAAGCTTACCCCCAACCCCGCTGCCGTAGAAAAAAGTAATTGCGTTATTTGCAACAGCGTTTTTTTGACCGCTGTATTTATGCCGACTCTCATATAGTTTCAGCTCCGCGCTGAATTGATACCAAAGCAGTTGCCTCCGGCAGCTTTTCCGGCAAACCGGGATCGCTCCCGGCGGCAGGCGGCAGTTGCGGGGCAGGCTCATCATCTGCTGCATTTTTCTGCTGCTGAAACAAGCCGCAGAAGAAGAACCCGAAGAATATCGGAGTGAACATCAATTTAAAACTTATCCCGATCATGACATTGAACACCAACCACAGTATGAATATAAAACAGCTTTTCTGCCGGCTGTCCTGCTGCATACGCCGACCGGAAGTAAGCAGTATGACCGAAAACATCAACAGGCCGCACGCCCCGTAGCGCGCCATGATCAGACCGATACCGCTGATGACTGCCACACTGGCCCCTTGCAGATAAGAATATTCCAGCAGCGTATTGCCGGCGTATCCGAAAATGGGCCGCTCTTCAAAGTTCATCCACGCCAGTTTCAGCGAAATAAACCGTCCTGGAGTATAATGTTTGCCGTAAAGACGGGAATTTTCCACCAGAATACTCCAATCGTTGGTCATTTCCAGCTGATCCTGGACTTTCTGCCCCAAAAAATCCAGTTGGAAAAAGAGTACTACTGCCACGAGTACCGCAAAAATACTGCCTATCCGGACCAAATTGTTCTGATGCTGCCAGATATAGTAGATCGCCAAGCACCCGAACATCATGTACCCGGTGGTCGAAAAAGTCGTCAGCAGGGCCGCGATCAATATCAAATTTATCTTGCGGGAACGTTTTTCCGGTGTATTCAGGCAATAGTTGAAAAACAGCGCCAACACGATAAAGCAGGAAAACGGCCCCGGTTCCCAGCAGAAACCGCAATTTCGCGGTATGCCGCCCGTGCCGACCGTTTCGTTGATCGAATAAATGATCACGCTGCCGCAGTTACGCCACGCCTGCGGAAAAAGATCACCCTGACAGTCAAACGCATCCACAAAGTTGCGCAGCGTACCAGGTAAAACCAAGTGCCACGCGTAAAATACCAGCGATATAGCTGACAATATATAAATACAACGGCTGTAATGCTCAAAAATCTTATTCCCCCACACATTGATCAAGGCATACCCCGCCAACATCAGGATCGGTATTTCCAGCATAAAATAGGGGTGAAAACTGCCAATGGAGAGGGTTGATAAAACAAAATAGCCCATCCAGACCAGCAATGCCGTAAAAAATGAGCGGCGGGGGAACATACCGTGCAGTACCAGACTCAATGCCGCACCGGTCCCCAACAGGATCATTGCTCCCTGCGAACGGACAAACGCCAGCGCTCCGCCGGAAAATATGATCACAAACACAAAAAACAGCCGGTCAAACCAATTGGGTACGCACCCGCTTGCATTGTAATTAAGTTCTGACACTGATTTTACCCTTGATTTTTAATGTTTTCAGACATTTTCAAAGAATGTATCCGGATCGGAAGGATTGTAAAACTCGTTGATCCAGAACATTGTATAAAGATCTTCATCGCCGATGTTGGTTATGTTGTGCGTACACCACACGGGCATATCCACAAACGCCGGTGCGCTGCCGTCCAGTTCAAAGGTGAGCTTTTCGCTGCTGCCGACTTTGCGCAGTTCGATTTTTGCCTTGCCCTTGATAACCGCAAAACGCTCGATCTTGCGGGTATGATAATGGTTGCCGCGGGTGATGCCAGGCACCGTGGTGGAAAAAGAGATCTGGCCGCCGATCTTATCGAGTTTGACCACCTCCACAAAACTCCCCCGCTGGTCGGTATTGAGCTTGAGCCGGTACGGAAAAAACGTTTTATGGTCGATATAACCGCAGAACGTATTGAACAACTGTACGTCAAACTTCCCGGGCAGTTCCGGGATTATACCCTGCTCAAAATAGAGTTTTTTGAAATTTTCAAACGTGGCCAGCAGTTCCGAAACTTTCCGTTCCGCACCATACGGTATCGCCCGCGGACTCGCGCTTTCTCCGGAACGGATGATCTGGATAAACTCCTTGCACAAATCGCCCACATAGATAAGTTTGATCGAACCGTCCTGCTGGATCTCCGGAGTTTCGCCGTGAGTGAGTTTATAACAGAATGTCGCCACTACCGAGTTGTAATTGGGCCGGCCGTAAGGACCGAACACATTGGGGATCACACAACCGGTGAATTTGGCGTTGTTTTTTTTCGCCCACGCTTCAAAGAGTTTGCGGCCGTCGCGCTTGGAAGCACCGTAAAGATTGTCGCGTTCTTCCTGCGTGGAACTGGAAAACAGCACATGCGGGGTAACTTTTTCTGCTTCCATAGCTTGTATCAGCTCTTTGACCAATCGGATGTTGGTGTCGTAAATGACTTGCATATCGCTGTGCCGGTTCATGGCGGCCAGATGCACGATCGCATCGCAACTGCGCACAAACTCCCGCAATTTTTGGCTGTCATCAAAGTATTCATCGGCAAACTCTACGCGCTCAATATCGCTGCATGTACCCAGCGTATTGAACAAAAACGTGCCTACAAATCCGGCCTGACCGGTGATACCGACCCGAATCATATATCCAACGCCTCCAGTTTTTCCCAATCCACCCACAAATCGGCGGCAAATTTATAATTATCGCCGGCAGCATCCTCCAGCGTATTGCTGGAAAATACCATCATCACCGAATCCGGTTCCAGCGCTTTCATGGCATTGGCACAGCCCGGCGATACACAAACGATCTGACTGGTATTTTCGTTGAGATTGATTATTTGAGCCGGAGCGGCGGCGTCCGGTTTTTCCCAATCAGCGATTTCGGTTACAGCCAGCGCAAAAGCACCCTTGACGCAGCAGAAAAACTTTTTTTCACGTTTATGGCCGTTCCAGCCGCGCACGACCGATGTATCCGGATGGGTGAGAAAGTAGACCCGTTTGACTTCGTCGAACCGGAAATCATTCAAACTGGTCAGTTTCCCCCGGTGATCGGTAAAGATCCCGCCGGTGATTATTTCAACAGCCTTCATCGCCCAGCCCCAGATCCTGACGGATGAATTTGAGTTTCAAAAGCAGTTCTTTCATGCCTTCTACATCCAGCCGGCGCGTATTATGCGAGTGGTAATCCTCCACCTGCGCGGCTTTTTCGTTGCCGATGCTGAAGTATTTATCGTAATTCAAATCCCGCGTATCGCAGGGAATCCGGAAATAGCGGTCCATGTCTACAGCTTTGGCCATTTCTTCGCGCGTAACGAGGGTTTCGTAAAGTTTTTCGCCGTGGCGCGTGCCGATACAGCGCACTTCGGCATCGGAGTTGTAAAGCTCTTTCAGGGCTGTGGCCAGCGTGGTCAGGGTCGCCGCCGGAGCTTTCTGGACAAACAGATCTCCATTTTCGCCGTGCTGCCAGGCGTAGATCACCAGATCCACCGCATCGTCAAGCGTCATCATAAACCGGGTCATTTCCGGATCGGTTATAGTAATGGGATTACCCGCTTTGATCTGTTCCACCCACAGCGGGATCACTGACCCACGGCTGGCCATAACGTTGCCGTAACGGGTGCAGCAAACGGTAGTGGCGGCGTTCAAACCGAGTTCGCGCCCCTTGGCAATGGCCACTTTTTCCATCATCGCTTTGGATATACCCATGGCGTTGATCGGATAAGCGGCTTTGTCAGTGGAAAGCACCACAATATTTTTCACTCCGTGCGCCGCGGCGGATTCCAACACATTATTGGTGCCGATAACGTTGGTCTGCACTGCCTGCAGCGGGAAAAATTCGCAGCTGGGCACCTGTTTGAGTGCGGCCGCATGAAAAATGTAATCCACGCCGCGCACGGCACTGTCTACGCTCTGACGGTCGCGCACGTTGCCGATATAGAATTTGACCTTGGGATTCTGCAATTCGTGGCGCATATCATCCTGTTTTTTCTCGTCCCGGCTGAAAATACGTATCTCTTTGACGTTGGAATCAAGGAATCTGCGCAATACAGCGTTGCCGAATGATCCGGTACCGCCGGTGATCAGGAGCGTCTTGTCTTTGAACATAGTTTTTCCCCGTATATTAAAATTTCAGATTTTCAAAATACCAGCAAGCCGCCTGTTTAAGACCGGCTTTTACGCTGTACTCGGGCGCATAACCCAGCAGGGTGCGTGCTTTTTCGATACTCGCCAGACTGTGCGGAATATCGCCGGCGCGGTTGGGCCCGTACTGGGGTGTTACCTCTCCGATGGCCGGATCGAATTCAGCGAGATTTTCTTTAAGATAAGCAAACAACTCGTTGAGGGTAGTACGTTCGCCGAAAGCTACGTTGTAGACCTCATTGAGTGCTGCGGGCTGTTCGGCCAGCAAAGCCAGTTCGTTGGCCTGCACTACGTTATCCACATAGGTAAAATCGCGGCTGTAGCTGCCGTCGCCATTGATGACCGGGCTTTCGTGTTTCATCAGACTCATCACAAATTTCGGGATCACCGCGGCGTATGCGCCAAACGGATCCTGACGGCGGCCGAATACGTTAAAGTAGCGCAGCCCGATCGTATCGATACCGTAGAGTTCGTGAAAGTTGTATGCGTAAAGTTCATCCACATACTTGGTTATGGCGTAGGGCGAAAGGGCGCGCCCGATCCGGTCTTCCACCTTGGGCAGCGCTTGGCTGTCGCCGTAGGTCGAACTGCTGGCAGCGTAAACAAAGCGCTTGACTTTGGCTTCCTGTGCTGCATAAAGCATATTTACAAACCCCAGAATATTTACTGCGGTGCTGGTCATGGGGTCTTTGATCGAACGCGGCACGCTGCCCAGTGCGGCTTCGTGCAGCACAAAGTCCACACCGTCAACGGCTTCGCGGCATTTGGCCATATCGCGGATATCGCCGACGATCAGCTTGAAATTTTTATTATTGACAAATGGCACCAGATTTTCCATCTTGCCGGTGGCAAAATTGTCCAGCACCACGACTTCGTTATCTTGCGCCAGCAATTTTTCCACCAGATTGGAACCGATAAATCCGGCCCCGCCGGTAATCAATATGCGGCTGTGTTCGACTTTTTTCATAGCTTGCATTTTCTGATTTTTTCAATTATATATCAAGTTTAATTCGTTCACGCATCAACATGAAATCATGGTTCCGGCACAAATTTTCAAGTTTCGGATAAGTTGACTTCAAATTTATATAGCTTTTTATCTTCCGCATGGTACTCATTTTCAGACGCGGATGGTCAGGATCTATTTCCCGCGGATGAACGTAAAAAACCGGCTGACGGCCATGTTTTTTCAGCGCTCTGATCCCCTGGGTGATCAAAAATCCGGGGGCTATACGCAGATAGCCTCCGCCAAAAAAACTGACCCGTTTCCCCAGAATTTTTATCATTGATTGCGGTATTTCCCACAAATCTCCGCTTGGAGTATGAATAACATAATCGGTCAGCGGGGTGTTGTCTACGCCTCCGTGACCGCGCCGGGCAGGGAATACGCTTGAATCATACAAATAACCGGCTGACCGGATCACATCAAAAAACCAATCTATTTCTGCGGTTACACTGAATCCGGCGGCCCGGAAACCTGCAACCGGCGCACCGGTTATGTCTTCAAGGATCTTTTTACCGCTTTCAACATCTTCCTTAAATTTCTCGCGCCCCACTTTGTAGGCAAGCAAATGAGCATAGCCGTGAGAGGCTATTTCGTGACCGGCCTCATAACAACGGCGGACAAGAGCCGGATATTTTTTCGCAAAAAATCCCAGCCAGAAACAAGTAACACGCACATCATGCTTCCGGAACAACTCCAGAAGCCGCATCATATTGCTTTCCAAACGGTTCTCCCTGGAATCCCATTGCTCAAAAGGCACTTCTCCGGGGATGTCAAGGATGTTGAACCATTCTTCAACATCAACCGTCATACAGCACTTACAACTCATAAAACCTACCTGACATCAAAATCTGAAAGATTAATTTTCCAATTAGCTATTTTCCGGCAACTTTCCGGTAAATCTCCGGAGGCCATACCGGCGGCAACCAGATGCAGTTTCCGCGGTAAAAAGCGATGAGGTACACGAAACAAATTGCCGAACGCAAGTTTATTCCCCGGATAGGCAATTATTGCTGCACGACTTTTCACCTCCCGGGAAATATGATAAAAGGCTGAATAAAAATTTTTGGCTGACAGCGGAGTTATATCCACAATATAGGCTACCATGCCGAATTTTTCCCGGTACAGAGTATAAACAGCCTCGCCACCGGCAAAGCGCACCCGCTGATAATTGGAATCGTAACGCCATGTTCGGAATTCTTCGTTATCTTCTTTTTCCACAGGGTACGTCTGAACCCTGCCGGAGGAAAATGTTTTGAACAAAAACAACCAAAACTGTAAAAAATACCGTGAAAAATCAAGCCACTTCAAATATTTTTTCAGCTGGCCGGGTGCCTGCAGAACAACATAAAAATCGAGAAATCCCAAATCCTCCCGCTGCAGAATAGCTACATTGTACTCATAAAAATTATCATTCGGAAAACCATACAGCACCTTACAGCCATCCTTTTGGGCCAGTGCCTCTGCCTCTGCGGCCATATCTGCGATCCCGAACGGCCCCAGATGGGCTTCCGGACTGACTGCGGTATCTACACTCAAACCGAAAAACTCTGTCCGCCCGGCGACCTTGTACCGGCGGGGCACAATGCAGAAACTGGCAAGGACTTGGGAATCTTTTTGGTAAATACAATGATATGAGTATTTTTTGCAATTATGCGAAAACTCCCGGTCAAAATATTCCACCGTCCGCTCAATACCAAATATTTGTGATATGAGCGTGCAGATACCCTGTTTTTCCTGAAGGGTCAGCTGATCGGTTGTACAGGTTTTGAATCCGTTCATTTTTTACCCGCTAAATTGCTGTATAACCACCATCGACCGGCAATACAGAACCGGTGATAAATGATGACGATTTATCCAATAAAAACAGTGCCGCATTGGCAACGTCGGCCGGATTTCCCCACCCAAGCGGCTGTTTGGATTTGATTTTTTCCACCTCTTCAGCATCAAGAACTGAAAGCATGGAGTCAAGCATATCGGTTTTGATGTTGGATGGCAATATGGCATTCAGCCGGAAGCCTTTGCCGGCCAGTTCCAGCGCCAAAGATCTTATGGAAGCGTTCATAGCGCCTTTGCTGCCGGAATAAACCGACATTCCCTGCCAGCCGGTTACGGACGCAACGCTCGATATACCGACGATCGAACCGCCGGTGCTGTATTGGGGCCGTATAAAGTAGCGGATAAGCAGCATGAATGCAAAGTAGTTGATGGTGAAAACTTCGCTCATAGTTTTCAGATTGACCACTTTCAGCGGTATGGGACTGCAAACTCCGGCCGCATGGATCATACCGGTAAATTTGATATTGTCTGCACATGCTTTTTTGAACAACTCCGGAACCGCCTGTTCCGGATCAGACAAATCTGCGGACAATGCAATATGACCTTCGCCGGGCAGGGCGGATCGCACTGCTTCGAGCTTATCCGCATCCCGCGCAACCAATACACAGCTTGCGCCATGCGCTGCGCAAAGCTCGGCGCAAGCCCGGCCGATTCCTCTGGAAGCTCCGGTGATGAGAATTTTTTGCGATGCAAGATTCATTTCATTTCCGCAAGAATATCATTCACAACCTTAAAAGATCTCAATTTATCGACCGTGAGTTTTATATCCATTTCTGATTTGAAAAGCGCTATCAGGCCCAACATGTTCATCGAATCCCATGTGAGTTCGGTCAGCGGTTTTTCCGGAACCAGTTCGGCCGGATCGACTTCAAAAAGTTCTGCCAGTAATTCTATTTTTTTTGCTTCGTCCATAATAATAAACCCCTGTATCTAAAGTATTAAAAATTAAATTGTTATCACTGTTGCTCCATACGAATATCCAACCCCGAATCCGGCCAGCAGGATCTTATCGCCCGGTTTCACCAGACCCTGTGCTGAAACATCATCCAAAGCTATGGGGATGGTGTTGGAAACGGTATTGCCGGTCGATCGCATATTCAGATAAAAGCGGTCGGCCGGGATCCTGACCATTTTTCGGAGAAAGTTCAGAATATAAGCATTGGCCTGATGGAAGATATACAGTTTTATATCATCCCGCGTCAATGAGTTGGCTGCTAATGTCTGATTTACAAGGTCAGGAATCCGGTCTATGGTAAAATTAAAAATGGCCGGCCCATCCATAAAAATATCATTATCCGTGTAAATATTGCCCGAACCGCAGAGTTTTTCCGCCGCATCAACTTCCACCGGGTTACGGGTCCCGCCATTGCGGACCAGCAGGTTTTCAAAGCCTGAACCATCTGTCCCCAGTACAAATTCACCGATTTTTTCCGCATCAGCTGCAGTCACCAAAGTCGCAGTAGCTCCGTCGCCGAAAATGGAACGGTTCCCCTTGTCTTTGGCGTTGATGCGTTTCGTATACGTTTCGGCCGTAACCAGCAGAAGATTGCCGGCAATTTTACTGCTTAACACGCCTTTGGCCAGCGCCAGACCGTACACATACCCGGAACAGCCGAGATTGTAATCCAGTGCGCCGATCGAAGTTGACAAACCCAGCCGGTGCTGAAGAATATGGGCATTCCCCGGCAGAATATAATCCGGACTTTGGGTGCAGAACAGCAGAAAATCGACTTTTGACCGGGCGTCAGGAACTTTTTCAAATAACTTTCTGCAAGCACATTCTGCCAAATCCAATGCCGTTTCCGACGCTCCGGCTACATGACGGGTGCAAACGCCCAGCTTGTCGGCTATCTTGTCAGCAGACCACTCCGGAAATTCTTTTTCCAGATCGTGATTGCTCAATATTTGTTCCGGCAGATATGTTGATATTATCATATATTGACTCAATAATGATTGGTTATAAGTAAATAAATCATGCGGAATACAATAAACTGTCGCTTCCAGCGTTTCAAATTGGTAAAATCCGACAGCTGTCTGTAAAGACCTTCCCACTTGAAAATTTTGTTCCACCAGACCGGAACCGGTTTGGCCCGGCCGGTATACAGATCAAAACTCCCCCCCAGCCCCATATATGTGGCGGGGTATTGATGGTAAAAACGATCCATGACGAATTCCTGCTTCGGCGACCCCAAGGCAACAAAAACCACATCCGCACCGCTGTTGCGGATCTCGTTCAAGACCTCTTCTTCGGAGTCAAAATAGCCGCTCCGCCAGCCGACGATATTTATGGGAAATTCTTTTTTGAGTTTGTCAACAGTGTCAGATATAACATCCTGTTTGGCGCCCAAAAGGTAATATTTGGTTTCCGGGGGGAAAAACCGTATCAAATCCAACCACAAATATGCCCCAGGTATCTTTTGCGCATCGGGGAACCCCCGGTGCGCCACTGCATATTTGGCCGCATAGCCGTCGCAGTAAGCAATATTTGAATTTATAATATTCTGCAAATCAGGATCTTTATTCAACAACTTTTCGCACCCGACTGCAATCAGCAAGCCGGGACCGCGTTGTTTTACCGCCTGCAGCAGCTCTTCCCGGGAAGATGCCGGAAAAACCATCTTGTTGAATATTTTTACCCGGTTTATATCTAAATTACTGTAACTCATTTTACTGTAATACTTTTTATTTGCAATCCATATTTTTTATCCGACTTATCCATGGGCCTGCATTGCAGATTTACCATCTGCTGCAGGAAACAAACTGTGCTTTTTCATATTCTCTTTGCAAGCACGGTAAAATATTTGCCTTTCTGATAAATACAATAGCAAACTGCCCCAATTTAAAATAGCACAAAAAAGTTATTTGTCAAGTTGCCCTCTGCTTATTAGCCTTGATCCATTTGAGGCCGTTTCAGAACGTCGATAAACCGTCAGATACTCCGAAAAGTTTTTCGACCATGTCGTTGAAGATCCGGCCCGGTACGGTCTTGGCAAAACGCTGGATAAAAGGTGTGCCGGCATCGCCGCCGTGCGCCACCGCCGGATCCAGCGGGATCTTTGCCAACAGTTCCACACCGAACTTTTCAGCGAGTTCCTCTCCGGCGTTGCCCGGGAAGATTTCCACCACTTCATTGCAGTGCGGACAGACAAAGCCCGACATATTTTCCACCAGCCCCAGCACCTTCATATTGATCTGCTTGCAGAAGTTCAGCGACTTGGCCACATCATTGGCTGCCACCTGCTGCGGAGTCGTAACAATAACAGCTTCGGCATCATTCAAAAGCTGGCAGACCGTCAGCGGCTCATCGCCGGTTCCCGGCGGCGAATCGATCACCAGATAATCCAGTTCGCCCCAGGCTACTTCGCTCAAAAACTGTTTGATGACGCCGATCTTCATCGGGCCGCGCCAGATGATCGCCCCATCCGGATCGTCGATCATAAAGCCCAGCGATACAACTTTCAGCGAACCGATCTCCTGCGGCAGGATCAAATCCCCATCCATCATCACGCCGGTATTCTGCAAGTTGAGCATCTGCGGCACGCTCGGCCCGTGGATATCCACATCCAGCAAGCCGACCTTGAAACCGGCCAGCGCCAGCGCCGATGCCAGATTCACGGCCACGGTACTTTTGCCCACGCCGCCTTTGCCGGACATGACTACAATCTTTTTTTTGATCTTGCCCAGCGTGGCCTGCAATTTCTTCTCTTCATCGCCGCACTTCTGCGAACAGCTTGAGCAATTACCCGAACAACTTCCTGCCATAATTTATGCCTCTTGTTTATTTTTATAAAAAATCACTTATTCAATGCTGCATCCAATGCCGCGCGCATAGCCGCGACCGGTGCTCTGCGTTCCGTCCAGATCGAAAAACTCTTTGCCCCCTGATGCAGCAGCATCCCCCGGCCATCGGCACAAGGTATGTTATGCTTTTGAGCATATTGCAGCACGGCGGTATTTTTGTAGATCATATCAAAAATTGCCGCGGCATTTTGCAAAAGCTCCAACTCCAGCGGCGGCGCATCGCTTTCGCGCAAACCGGCGCTGGTCGCCTGGATCACCACATCAGCGTGGGTGATGGCTTGGGCGATCAGATCCGTTTCGTCATTGCCCAACGCAGTCAAAACCGTTGACTGGCCGGAAAGGTGTTCCGCCAGCGCTTCGGCTTTGCTTTTAGTCCGGTTGACGATCGTTAAGTGCGCCGCCTGACGGCTCACGAATTCAAAAGCGGTGGCTTGCGCCGCTCCGCCGGCACCGAGCATAACGATCCGGCTGTCGGCAATATCCAGATCGAAGGCTTCTTTCAGCGCTGTTTCCAAACCGTAACCATCGGTGGAGTCGCCGTAAAGTTTGCCGTTGCGCACGCTTACAGTATTGACACTGTTGGCGGCCAATGCGGCCGGCGCAACTTCGTCCAACAGGTCGATCAAAGCACTTTTGTGCGGCACGGTGGCGTTGAATCCGTAAAGATTATGCCGGGCAAATTCAGTAAAATCCGCCAGTTCGTCGGGCTTGACATGGTATTTGCCGTAACGCTCATCCAGCCCGGCAGCCATAAAACCGGCGTTTTGCATGGCCGGTGATACGCTGTGCGCTACCGGATCGCCGATCACGGCATATTTTACGAATTCATTTTCCAACTCAAACATTTTATTCCTCATTTAAAGAGCATACAATCGCCGTAGCTGTAAAAACGCATTTTTTCTTTGATTGCTTCGCTGTATGCGTTCAAAACTTTTTCCCGGTCGGCAAAACAGCTCACCAGCATCAGAAGCGTACTTTTGGGCAGATGAAAGTTGGTAATCAGCATATCCACCGCCCGCGGCCGGTAGGGCGGATACAAAAATATATTGGTCGCGCCCACGCGCGGATGCACCATGCCTGATTCATCCGCACAACTTTCCAGCGTCCGCACTGTCGTTGTCCCGACCGCCACGACCTTTTTGCCTGCCTTGCGGGCAGCATTGATCAACTCGGCTGTAACTTGCGGCAGCTCAAAGCGTTCGGTGTGCATCTTGTGGTCAAGGATATTTTCTTCGCTGACCGGTTTGAACGTGCCGGCCCCGACGTGCAAAGTTACTTCAGCGCGTTTTACCCCCTTGGCTGCAAGTTTTTCCAATACATCAGCAGTAAAATGCAATCCGGCCGTCGGCGCGGCTACGGCGCCGGAAACTTTGGCAAAAATCGTTTGATAGCGTTCAAAATCGCTGCCTTCGTCGCCGCGTTTGATATAAGGCGGCAAAGGTATATGCCCGAATTGAGCTTGCAAATCCTCCTGATCAGCGGTATCGAAGTCAATTACAAAAGTACCGTCCTCCAAGCGCTCTGCCACCGTAAAACCGGGAGCATCATCCAGCAGCTTTCCGCCGTGATCGAGCAGTTTTACAAACGTACCCGGCAGCGCCCGCTTGCCCGGTTTGAGCATCGCCTGATAACGTGTCCCGGGGAGTTTTTCGCCTGCCGGATGCGGATTGAGCAACAGTGCTTCAAAGTGTGCGCCTTCGTTCAGACCGTTTTTGCGTCCGTAAAGCCGCGCGCGCATGACTTTGGTATTGTTGGATACCAAAAGATCGCCGGCTTCCAGATAATCAACGATGTCGGCAAATTCCCGGAACGAACACTCTCCGGTCGCTCTGTCCAGCACCAGCATCCGCGAACGGTCGCGTTTTTCGGCGGGCCGCTGGGCAATAAGTTCTTCAGGCAATTGATAATCAAAAAGATCGGTTTTCATTGGATAATCTGCACTTGGTCAGCGACCTGAATTTTTCATTTGTTCGCGGAAAAACTGCAATTCGGCCCGTTCAAAATCGGTCAGACTGTTGACGCCTTCCTGCGAAATTTTATCCAGCAGACGGTCAACTTCTTTCTGCGAAACCTGTGTTATATGCGGCGTCGGCCCGCTGCCGGAAGCACCGGGCTCTTTGGCTGCAGCTGTTTTAGGCGCCTGACGGTCAAAATGCTCCCGCGCTCCGTTACCGGAGGTGGAGGCACCAAGCAGATTTTTCAAGCTCCAGACCACCTGTTTGCGGCAGCAGATGATCATATACAGATATGCTCCCGCAAAACCGCCCATGTGTGCCAGATGCGCTATGTTACTGCGCAGCTGCCACTGGCTGAAAACTTCCAGCAACGCGTAAACCACGATCAGAGTGCGCATTTTTATCGGCATCGGGAAAAACAACAGATACATCTCTACATTCGGCCGGGTCATCGCCACACCCATCATCACGCCAAAAAGCGCTCCGCTGGCGCCCACCGTAATAGAACTCGGCACCTGATTCCAACTGGCAGCCAATTGCATGACTCCGCCGGTAATACCGCTGACAAAATAGAGGATCAGGAATTTCTTCCGGCCCAAAATCGGCGCCAGCAATGTGCCGAACACATACAAGCCCCACATATTGAACAATATGTGCGAGAACCCTCCGTGCATGAACATATAACTGACCAGCTGCCAGGGGCGGAATAATTTGGTATTGGCACTCAACGCCAGTTTCATGTAGAGCGACTCGTTAGATATGGTCAGCAAGAACACGATCACGTTGATCGCGATCAGCGCCCACACCGTATTGATCGCCTGCCGGATGCGCCGGATGGCTTCGTTATTTAATTGCATGAATGGATTGTCAAACATCAGTGGCAACCTGTTTTATTTGGCAGCTTCGTGTTCCAAAGCATGATAACCGATGTCGCGGCGGCAGAATGCGCCGTCCCAACTGATACAATCGACTGCTGCGTAAGCCTTTTTGATCGCTTCAGCCACATTTTTGCCCCGGGAGGTAACGCCCAGCACGCGGCCGCCGGTGTTGACGATCTTGCCATCGCTGTTCAAGCCGGTACCGGCGTGGAAAACTTTAGCACCGGTCGCGGCGGCCGCATCCAGCCCGGAGATCACAAAACCCTTGGTGTAGTCCCCCGGATAGCCGCCGGAAGCCATCACCACGCAAACCGCCGGATCAGCGCTCCAGACCAACTCGGCATCGGCCAGTTTACCTGCGGAAACTTTCTGCATAACATCCAGCAGATCGCCTTCAAAACGGCTCAAAACCGCCTGAACTTCGGGGTCGCCGAAACGCACGTTGAATTCCAGCACTTTCACGCCTTTATCCGTGACCATGGCTCCGACAAACAAAAGTCCGCGGAAATCCAGATTTTCCGCCTGCAGGCCTTTAAGCACATTGTCCAGCACGTTGGCCTTGACTTCCGCCATGACTGCATCGGTAACTACCGGGGCGGGGCTGTAGGCGCCCATGCCGCCGGTGTTGGGGCCTTTATCGGCATCGTAGGCGCGTTTATGATCCTGACTGGATGCCAGCGGGCGGATCGTGTTGCCATCCACCAATGCCAGCACGCTGGTTTCTTCGCCGAACAGACACTCTTCGATCAGCACCCGGTTGCCCGCTCCGCCGAAACCGCCTTCAAAGCAAAGGTCGATAAAATCGCAGGCATCTTTGGCGTTATCTGCCACCAGCACACCCTTGCCTGCCGCCAGACCGTCGGCTTTGACGACAATGCCTTTTTCGCCGTTGGCAAACTCGGTTGCAACGTAATCTTTAGCCGGCGCGGGCGTATCGAACTCGGCGGCGCGGGCAGTGGGGATATTATATTTTTCCATGAATTTTTTGGCAAAAGTCTTGCTGCCTTCCAGCTGGGCGGCAGCTTTGGACGGCCCGAAAATTGCCAGATTCCGTGCCTTGAACACATCCACAATGCCGTCGCAAAGCGGAGCTTCCGGCCCGACTACGGTAAAGTCGATCTTGTTTTCCACGGCCCAATCGGCCATTTTCTCAAGTTCGCTGACTTTGATATTCACACATTCAAATTCCTGCGCAATACCCGCGTTGCCGGGGGCGCAATATACTTTTTCGGCGTTTTTGCTTTTGGCCAGAGTCCAGCACAACACATGTTCACGACCGCCCGAACCGACTACCAGTATCTTCATAATTCTTCTCTCTGTTTGGTTTTTATTCAATTATTTGTAAATAGATCAAAAAATATTTTCGCTCAAATCCCGTGCCATCTGCTGGATCTTCTTCAAATCTTTTTTGCCGTTGCCCAGCATCGGGATGGCTTCTACCGCAAAAAAAGCATCCGCGCGGGGTATCCACAAATTGGGCAACCCGGACTCACGCATCTTTTTAAGCAATTCGGATTTATCAAATTCTGCACTTCGGTCATAAAAGACCACCAGCTGTTCGCCCTTGCGTTCGTCGGGGCGGCCGGCTACAGCCACCATGTTGTCCAGATGGGCCAACTCTTCCATACGCCGCTCGATCATTTCGTGCGGAACCATTTCGCCGGCGATCTTGCTGAAGCGGGTCATGCGCCCCACGATGCGGATGCAGCCGTTGCGGTCGACCGTGGCAATGTCGTTGGTATTGTAATAACCGTCGGGCGTGATCGCTTTGCGCGTGGCTTCTTCGTCATCCAGATACCCCAGCATTACTGAAGCGCCTTTGCAATAGAGCAAGCCCTGTTCATTTTCGCCGAGTTCTTCGCCGCTTTCCGGATCAATGATGCGCACGGCAATACCCGGCATCGGCACGCCGATACTGCCGTAAGGACCGGATTCTTTGCCCAGGGTGAACAACGAACTGGATATATTGATCGAAACGATCGGACTCATTTCCGTACAGCCGTAAGCCTCTACAATGTTCAGACCGGTAATAGTTTTGACCCGTTCAAAGAGTTTGCGCTGCAGTTTTTCCGCCCCGGCAATGACCAGCCGCAGCGATGAAAAATCTTCCACCGTGGCGTATTTGAGGTAACTTTGCAGAAATGTCGGCGTGGCCAGCATCAGTGTGATACGGTTTTCTTTGATCGCCTGACAGACTGCGCGCCCATCCAGCGGATTGGGCACATAGATCACTTCCGTACCCGTTACCGCCGGGAAACAGAAATTGGTCATCAAGCCGAACACATGAAACAGCGGCAGATTCCCCAGCACACTGTCGTTGGGGCGCCATGCGATCTCGCGCCAGAAGCTGATGATATTGCTGTTCAGATTGTGGTGCGAGAGCATCACGCCTTTAGGCAAGCCGGTCGAACCGCTGGAAAAGAGAATGGCCGCACACTCTTCGACCCCGCGGTAACTGGCCGGAGCAATCAGCCTGATCAACAGCCAGTGCGGGATAAAAAGCACCTGCAGAAAGGTCTTGAAGCGGTCGGATGCGGTTATGCTGCTGAAAATATCTTCCAGAAAGATCATATCTTCCTGCGGTTCCATTTTCAGTTTTTCCAACACGGCGTAACTGGTAACGACTGTTTTCAACTTGGCTTTGAGCCGCATTTTCTGCATGGCTTCTGGCCCGGAGGTATAGTTGAGCATAGCCGCCTTGCGGTCGGTATACCAGAGTGCCAGCAGCGCGGCCGCTGTATCGCCGCCGTTGGGCAGCATGATACCCATATTTTCGCCGTTATCGTCCCGGAGTTTAAGCAATTGCCGGAATTTTTTGCTCAACAGCAAGGCTTTGGAAAGCACCTGAAAGTTGTTGAGGCTTTTGTTTTCGTCATAATCGCGGAACGTCCGCTGGAACGGATGCTGTTTGGCCCGTTTGAGAAAGCGGTGATGGATGGTTTTTTCGCCGGCGATCAGCGGCATTTCCGCCTCGGCACCCAGTTCGCCGATCTTCTGCCAGATGCGGAATCCGCTCCAATCCGGCGGGATCGGTTCGCCTACATATACAGTAGCCGGGATCGGCAGTTTATGCGGTTTGATGAACCGGAAATGCCCCCGGTGGATACGGAACAAACTGCCCCAGAGCATACTCAAGTGGATAGGGATCACCGGAATTGATTTATCCGGCAGCATGGCGGCCACGCCGCCTTTGAATTCCTGCATAACGCCGTTACCGGAAATCGAACCTTCCGGAAACATACAGACCACGCCGCCGCGATTCAGGACTTTATGCACCCGGTCGAAGAATTTCTGCATGGCTTTGGGGCGGTTGGTGTTGGGTACTTCCAATGCTCCGATCCAGCGGAAAAACCAGCGGAAACCCACCATCCGGTAAAAATTGCGGTGTACAAGGATCGTAACCTTGCGTTCTTTCAGCCCCATGATAAACAGTGCATCCAGAAAAGACACATGGTTGGATACGATCAATGCCGGGCCGTAATCGGGGATCCGTTCGGCATGTTTCAGACGCAAGCGGTAGAAGCTGTTGCAGAGCAGAAACATCAGCGAGCGCAGCAGCAGTTCCGGCCGCCACGCCAGCAGAAACACCCCCCAGCACACCACCAGACGCAACGACCATATTTCCAAGCCATGCTCCATGCTGGTGATTTGCGACCAGTAGATATTGAAGACTGTTACCAGCAATACCGGCAAAAGTACAACACAACTCATCAGCAGCCAGTGCCGTTCGCGGCTGTTCTGGTCGATACTTATCAGGTGCATGGCCACCCGGCCGCCGACCAGAGCCAGATATATACCCATCCCCAGCCCCGCCAGCTGCCAGAAAGTCGATGCGCAAGTAACCCAATCCAAAGCCATGGCCAGACCGAATACCACCGGCAGCGTCAACCCGGTCAACAACCCGAAGCGCCGGCAGCGCGCCGCAGTAATAAAACCGGCAGTTGCTGCAGTCGCCACTGTAATAACTCCGGCTTCGCTGTTAAATGCGCTCGCCAGACTGCCCCGGATGATAACAAAGAGCGCCCCCATGCAGATAATGAGTGAACTCCATGCTATCCAACCGACCTGTCCGTCGGTATTGACTTTGTGTTTCATATATAAAAATCAGAAAATTTTTGATGTATTCATTAGTATTATATATAAAATACAGCCATTTTACCATAAAAGCAAGAATTTGCCGGACAAAAAGCCGGAATATTCTTCTTTGCATGGTTGCAGAAAACAAATAATGGTGCTATTTTGTAAGAGCAAACACTATTTTCAAGGAGTTTTTCCGTATGTATTCTCATCGTTTTTTCATACTGCTGACAGCAGTTGTTGCCGCGGTATTTGCTGCGGGGTGTGCCAGTGTAAAAGAAGAACCGGCTGAACCGGGGCATATCAAACTCAAGCGTCCGGACAAGATCGTTTACGAGCAAATTCCCAACGCCGGGTGTGAATTGATCGTGCCGCAGGATATTAGAGCTGTGGCCGGCAACCAGTGTCTGGTGAATGTGCAGTTGTTGAACGGCGGCCGCCGCAGTCTGGTGATCAAGGAGTGGTATATGATTGATAATTATAATTTTTCGATCTTTTACCGCCGTCTTCCATCCAACAAACCGGCCGACCCCCAAGCTCCGTTCCAGCGTTATACGCCAACAATACCGCTCAAACCGCTGCCCCAACACTCCGAATTGCGTCTGCATCCGGGCAACCGGGCCATGCTGACGGTGGAATTGCCGTTTGTAGCCCAACTGCTGCCGGGGGATTCGGCGGTCTACGAAGTTTGCATTGCTTCTTCGCTGAAAACTTTCAAACTGGCCAGCAAGCGTTTTACTGTCTATGTTGAATAAAAATTCCGGTCGGGCGATCATGGGCAGTTGGCATTTTGTCGGGATTTGCGGGATCGGCATGAGCGCGTTGGCGCAGTTTGCAGCCGCACTGGGAATCAAAGTTTCCGGCAGCGACCGGGCGTTGGAAAATCCGGAGAATGAAGCACTGAAAACCATGCTGCAAGCTCAAGGGATCCAACTCTTTGCACAGGACGGCAGCCGTTTTGCCTCCGGCAGCTGCCCGGTGGACGCACTGGTCTATTCCACGGCGATCGAAGAAGGCAATCCGGAGTTTGCCGCCGCCGGCAGTGTCAGACGCATCCATCGGGCCGCCGCGCTGAAAATGCTTATTCAGGAGCGTTGTGTTTCCGGCAAACCTTCTATTGCCGTGGCCGGCAGCTGCGGCAAGACTTCCACCACTGCGCTGATCGCCGAAGCACTCTGCAATATGCAGATCCAATCCGAATGTGTCAACGGCGGCATGATCCACGCCTTTGCTCAAGGAGTTTACCCCGGCAATTACCACCCCGGCAGCGATGCGCTGATCTTTGAAGCGGACGAAAGCGACAAAAGCCTGCTGGAGTTTCATCCGGACTACGCGCTGGTACTGAATATCGGCACCGATCATTACCCCAAGGCAGAACTGGTGGAAATGTTTGCTCAATTTGTTAATCAAGCTCAAAAAGGTGCGATATTACTTGATGAAGTTTATGAGTTGCTGAAAGATAAAATCAATCCGGCACTGCCGGTCATCACCTTTGGTTCCAGCAGTGCTGCCGGAATCAAAGTCAACGCTTATCACTGCGGCAACGGCAAAAGTTTTGCAGCTTTCAACGATCAGGTTTTGCCGTTGCCCGCCCCCGGCTGGCATACGGCACTCAACGTGGCGGCGGCCGCGGCGGTGATGATGCAAATGCAAATACCATTTGACCGGGCGCTGGAGGCTGCACTCCGCACCCGCGGCGTGGCCCGGAGGTTTGATTTCAAAGGGCGAACCGCCGCCGGGGCTGCGGTTTACGATGATTACGCGCACAACCCGGAAAAAGTGGCCAATATACTTAAAACCGCGCAGGATCTGGCCGGGGCGGACGGGCGGGTGCTGGCGTTCTTTCAACCCCACGGCTATGGGCCGTTTGGCTTTATGGCCGGAGAATTGGGGCGCAATTTGCAAAAACTGCTCCGCAAACAGGATGTTTTTTATCTTGCTGAACCTTATTACGCGGGCGGCACGAGCAGTTTTTCGCCTCATGCAGCGGATGTACTGCAGCAATGGCATGCTCTTGCACCGGATCTGCCGGTATACCTTGCGCCTGACCGCGCGGCGCTGAAACAGCTGTTGTTGAGTCAGGCCGGCAAAAAAGATCTTATTCTGATCATGGGCGCAAGAGATAATACACTGGCGATCTTTGCCGCCGATCTGGCCGGCTGCTGACCGGAACTCATACCAATACTTCAACGGCAATCATTGTGCGCATACTGGTGGAGTCTGTTGATCGTTCACGCTTAAAATGAACACAAAATTCTCTGTTTGGGTAAAAAAATTCTCTGTTTTGCTATTTACAATTGTGCTTTTCAGCTGTAAACTCATAGTATGACTTTTTAACAACTTAAAAGGAGATTTTTTTATATATTTATATATAAAAAGCTCCCCAGCGGTAAAACTGGGGAGCTTTTTTTTAGCGTGATTTTCTGCTTTTTCTAAACTCATAAGGTGATATAGGCTCAGGGTCAATCCATAAACCAACTTTAGAGGCTCTGGCTTTTTTCTCTGCCTCTATGTATGCAGGG
>SUWA01000131.1 GCA_015061695.1 Lentisphaerota bacterium | reverse complement strand
TTTCCATAGTAATTTTATTGTGCATCTGATCTTTCCTTTATTTTTTTGTTTGGTTACTAAAAAATAAAGGTCAGATGCACTTTTGTCAAACAACTCGTCCCATCACAAAATTTGGGACATTAACCTTTTTTTGTTCCCGAACTCAATATTTACAAATTCGTTCAGAGCTTCGCGCCAGTGCATCATCGGCGCCAGACCGGATTGTTTGAGCCGCACTTTTTCCAGTTGCGAGTTGGCCGGACGCGGCGCAGGACGCGGAAATTCCCCGGTCGAACAAGGTGTAACCACCGGATTCAGGCCGGTCAATTTGAATATTTCGAGCGCAAACTCAAACCAGTTGGTGCCGCCCTCGCAAGTCAGATGAAAAACACCCCGCAGTTCCGGATGTTCCAGCAGCAGCCGTATCTTGCGCGCCACTTCCAGCGCCGAAGTCGGATTGCCCCACTGGTCGCTGACCACTTTCAACGCTTTGCCCTGACAAGCCAGATCCACCATGGTATGCACAAAACTCGGCCCGCCGCTGCCGTAAAGCCACGAAGTACGCAATATCAGTGCCTCCGGACAGAGTTGCTGAACAGCTTTTTCGCCGGCAAATTTGCTTTGTCCGTAAACCGTGGCACCGCCGGTGGCATTATCAAACTCACTGTAAGGGGTGCTTTTATTGCCGTCAAATACATAATCCGTGGAAATCGCCATCAGGCGGCTGTGATATTTTTTACAGACCGCAGCCACATTTCTGCTGCCGAGTTCATTGATCCGGTAGGCCAGATCAACTTCGCTCTCGCACCGGTCAACGGCCGTCATGGCAGCAGTATGGATCACCACATCGGGCCGGCATCCGGCGATAAAATCATCCAGCAGATCCATATCAGTTATATCCACTTCCGGCAAATCGGCCACGATCAGAGTATGATCTTTGAGTATCTGCTGCAGCGTGCGCCCCAGCATACCCTTGCCGCCGGTGATTACGATTTTCATTCTGCAAACCATGGTTCAATATCCTTGAAATCCGGCCAACGGGTATCTTTTTCCGAAAGGATCCACTTGCCGGGATCAACGTGCCAGTCGATCTGCAAATCCGGATCGTCAAATTTTATTCCCCGTTCGGCTGACGGCATGTACACATTGTCGCACTTATAGGCAAAAATGACTTCTTTGCTCAAAACGGCAAATCCGTGAGCAAACCCGCGCGGAATAAATATCTGCCGGTGATTGGTTCCGGAAAGCTCCAATCCCAGATATTTACCGTAAGTCGGCGAACCGCGCCGGATATCCACGGCCACATCCCACACCGCACCGGAGATCACCCGTACCAGTTTGGCCTGCGCATAAACACCGGCCTGATAATGCAAACCGCGCAGCACGCCAAAATGGGATTTGGACTCGTTGTCCTGTATAAACTCCGCCTCAATGCCGGCGGCGCGGAACTTTTCCTGCGTCCAGGTTTCCAGAAAATACCCGCGTTCATCCCCGAACAGCTGCGGTTCAATGATCTTGACTCCCGGCAGAAATGTATCAATTATCTGCATTTATTTCTCCTGCGTCAAGTATATTCTGCAAATATTCAGCGTACTTGCTGCTGCGCTGGGATGCGATAAATCCTTCCAATTCATTGCGTCCGATAAAGCCTTGCTGATAAGCGATTTCTTCCAGACAAGCCACTTGCACGCCCTGCCGTGTCTGTACAGTATGAATAAAATTTCCGGCATCCAGCAAACTTTCCGGCGTACCGGTATCCAGCCAGGCAAATCCGCGCCCCAGAAGTTCCACATTCAGCTTGCCGCGCCGCAGATACTCGTTATTCACATCGGTTATTTCCAGCTCGCCGCGGGCGGATGGCCGGAGATCTCCGGCAATGGAAACCACTTCGTTATCATAAAAATAAAGTCCGGTAACCGCGTATACCGATGGCGCCACGGCTGGTTTTTCCACGATTTTCTGCAAGCGGTTATTTTCATCAAACTGCATTACGCCAAAGCGTTCCGGATCGGCAACGCGGCAGCCGAAAACCGTTGCGCCCTCCGTCCGGGCAGCGGCCCGCAGCAGTTTTTCCGAAAGATGCGCTCCATAAAAAATATTGTCGCCCAACACCAGCGCCACCTGATCCTGCCCGATAAAATCTTTGCCGATAATAAACGCCTGGGCCAAACCATCCGGCGACGGCTGAACGGCATAGCTCAAGTTCACGCCCCACCCGACTCCGTTGCCCAACAGCCGCTGAAACGCTGCCTGATCCTCCGGCGTGGTGATAATAAGTATATCCCGGATGCCCGCCAGCATCAGCACCGACAGCGGGTAGTAGATCATCGGTTTATCATAAACCGGCAGCAGCTGTTTGGAAACCGCTTTAGTTACCGGATGCAGTCTGCTGCCGGCACCGCCGGCTAAAATTATGCCTTTCACAGTTCTTTACCTCCTGAACCCAAACGGCTCATCTTGTATTCTCCGCTCAACACATTTTTGCACCACAAATTGCGTTCCCGCAAATACCATGCCACTGTTTTGGCCATGCCGGAAGCAAAACTCTCCTGCGGCTGCCATGCCAATTGCCGGCGGATTTTTTCTATATTCATTGCATAACGCCGGTCATGCCCGGGGCGGTCGCTGACAAAAGTTATCTGTTCAGAGTAGCTTTTGCCATCGCAACGGGGCATTTGTTTATCCAGTTCGGCACAAATAGCGCGCACTACAGCCAGATTGGTCATTTCGCTCTCGCCGCCGATATTGTAAGTTTCGCCGGGGAGTCCTTGAGTGGCAACCCGGTAAAGCGCCCGCGCATGATCCTCCACATAAAGCCAATCGCGGATCTGGCTGCCATCGCCATATACCGGCAATGTTTCGAGCTTGAGCGCCCGCAATATCACCAGCGGAATCAATTTTTCAGGGAATTGATAAGGCCCGTAGTTGTTGGAACAGTTCGTTACCAGAACCGGCAAACCGAAAGTGCGGCCCCAAGCTCTGACCAGATGGTCGGAAGCCGCTTTGCTGGCACTGTAAGGCGAGCTGGGCAGATAGGCATTGCTTTCGCAAAAAGCCGGATCATCAGGCGTCAGGTCGCCGAACACTTCGTCAGTGGATACATGATGAAAACGGAAAAGACTGCGCTGTAATTCCGGCAAATCAGCCCAATAACTCCGGGCAGCTTCCAATAAATTATATGTACCGACAATATTGCTTTGAATAAAATCGTCCGGAGCATCAATTGAGCGGTCAACATGACTTTCGGCCGCCAGATGTATAATAAAGTCGGGGCAATACTCACGCATCAGAGCAGTGATCGCGGTACGGTCATTGATGTCGAGTTTTTCAAAACGGCAACGCTCACTTCCGGCAACCGGGGCAAGATTTTCCAAATTACCGGCATAAGAGAGCTTATCGATCACACAAACCTGATCCGGCGTTTCGCCGATGATATAGCGGCACAAAGCCGAACCGATGAATCCGGCGCCGCCGGTAACTATAAATCGTTTCATTATCTTACCATGTAAAGACATTACAGACCAATACTGTTTCGAGATAATGTACACGCAAGAAACAAAAAATCAAATCCATCCAAGGCCGCAAATCAACAAAGGCATAAAAAAACCGTCAACGGGCGCAAATAACGCAAGGCAACCACATAAAAAATCCTTACGGCGTGGCGTATGCCATGCCGTATACAAACTGAAAGAAAAAAGAGTATGCGGAAAACTCGTTTTCCAGCATACTCTTTGCTTACAGTTTAAGGATTTTCGGGCAAAAAAAATGGCAGCGGGCGTAAGGATTCGACGCGATAGCGAGCCTGAGTAACGCAAGCCCGCAGGGCGAGTAACGCAAGGCAACCACATAAAAAAATCCTTACGGTGCGGCGTATGCCATGCCGTAGACAAACTGCCCCCCCTTTTTTTTGTAGTAATTAAACTCAAATATGTAACATATCCGGTTATTCTGCGTTATATTTTTGCATTTTCTCATAAATTTGCTTTGAGGGGCAGCTGTTGGCATCATTATAAATGCGCTTCAAGACTTGTACGGGTTATTCA
>SUWA01000130.1 GCA_015061695.1 Lentisphaerota bacterium | reverse complement strand
AATACAGCTGGATATATTTAAGCACCGTCAGGTGCGCTGTAAAAAGAAACACATCCTCCCGCCGCAGGCGGCAACTTCACCCGTCTTCGCTTTGCTACGCCGTGGCAAGCAAGTGCAATGGAGCAGCAGCGGAATGAAACGACTTCACAAGCGAATGAAATGGCTTGCCGCGGCGTAATGAAATGAAGACGGGAGCGTCTTCATCCGCCGTCGCTCTGCGAGCTATGGCGGGACAAGCAAGCAAGTCGGAACGGTGTTTTAGTGAAGAGCGGCTTCGCCGCGTGAAGATGTGAAGTAGAGCCTGACGGCTCTGTGAAGTGAAGACTTGCGTCTTCGTTATTTTTTTGCCCCAAATTTGGGCAAAAAAATGGGGTGGTAGAACGGACTTGAACCGTCGACCTCCTGGGCCACAACCAGGCGCTCTAACCAACTGAGCTACAACCACCACTTTGTGTGTCTATTAATATAGCATCGTTTGACTTCTTTGCAAATCCTGAAGTCAAAAAAAATATAAATAGTTTTTTTCAACAACCCGCCAAAGCCATATTCAACGCGGAACAGAATCATTTTTTGGGCGCAGCAGTTCCGATTTTCCACGATACATCAAAAAAAGAACCGTCTTGCAGAAATGGTTTAAGAACCCGTTCTGCAAGACGATCCGGTCAAACGTTGTCAACCGGGGCAATTATTTTTTCAGCAATACTTGCCCCAACTGGATCTTGCCGTTGCCGCCTTCCAGCAGCAATCCCAGCGAGCCGTAAAGTTTGATTTCGAGTGTATGTTTGCCCGCAGCGATTTCAAGCGGCAATGCACCGGCCTGCACAATGCTGCGCTGAACTTTGACTCCGTCAAGGAAGATATCGCAGACGCCGCTGGTTTTGCCCAAATCAATATATCCGGCCGGTTCCGCCAAATCAATATCCCACTTGAAAACCACCGCTCCATCGTAGAAAATATTCCCTTGCATGGCCAGCGGCAGCGCACAAACCAGTTCCGGCTTGCGCGGTTCAAGATCCATAACGATCCGCTTGGGTTCCTCCACCGTCAGATTGTATGTACCGTGAATAGCCCGTCCGGTAACGGCACTGTCCGCCCAAATGGTCACGGCAACATCGCCGGCAAGATAGATCGGCTCGGTTGTACTCAACTCTCCGCAAACCTTTATTTTGTGAACCCCCATGGCCGAAACCGACTCGGGGAGTTGCGCGGAATTGTACGGATCGTCAAAGATATTGAGCTGCCGTTCGGCTTTTATTTCGCAATCATCGCAATAAATTTTGCCCTGGAACTGCCTGCTCCACTCCAGCGTCAGCGCGGACACCGCAGTTTGATTGTTCCAGACAAACTCGTAAACACTTTCGCTTCCCTGAAGGTTTTGCTGCGCCGGAACTTCCAGCGGAATACGCTGATCGGCAAGATATTCCACTTTTGCGGTCAACGGCAGCGTACAGACTGTTTTTTGGCTTGCCGCAGAACGGTAAGACTCCAGCTTACCGCCGCCCAGCACAGCATATTCGCCGGGGGCAAGTGCAATATTATACTGCTTTTGAGCGTAATTCAACATGCCTGAAAGTTCGCAATCGCTCCACAGATTGCAGGCAATCAGAAACTCCCCGTCGCTTTCGCTCCAACGGCGCATATAAGCCAAGTCACCGCCGTTGAAACTTACATCGCTTCCGGGCAACGTTTCGAGCGCCAGCGCCCCGGTAAATTCTGCGGGGTCGATGACCATTGCAAAATCCCTGCCGTAAAGTTCGGCATCTTTGCGCGTTACGACCACATACCCTACCGCGCTGCGGTTGAGCAGATCGCAAATTGCCAACAGTTTGCCCGAAGCCGCGCGATCGTGCCGCCAGATGTTTTCTGCCGGGTCGATCACCGCCACTCCGGCCAGATATTTACCGCGGGAAGCAATTTCGCAAGCCCGCGCCAGCAATTCATTGAACTCTTTTACGCCGTTACGCAGCGCTCCGTGCAGAAATTCGGGCGGTGCAAAGTATTTGGTCGATCCGTAAAAACGGTGATGTACCGCGTGAGGAATGATAAAATTCACTCCCATCATTACTTGCCACATGGCGATCCGCCGCAACTCCTGAAAGTCGGTGCCAAAATTGGTGGCGGCAAACATTTCGCACATGGTGCGCGGCCCATCTGCCGAAGCATTTTTGCCCGCTTTTTTCTCCAGCATAAAGGCGGCGCTGGCAGCATACTTGGCACGGACATCGCACAAAGTATCGCCAAAATCCTGATAACTGCCGCGACCGGGAGTTCCCCAGAGCTTGCGGGCTATGCGATAGCGCGCATCGTAGTGGATACCGCTGTCCAGCAAGCCGATTTCGTGATCGGTACCGGGAAAATCGCTGTGGAACAAAAGCTCCATAGCATCGCCCTCGCTCACCAGCGAAGTGCGGCGGCAGAACTGCGCCGTCAGCGGCCCGGTATCGGAAGTATGGAAGGTGTATTTGAGATTGTTACGCTGACACCACGCGTGATTATTGGCGAACCATTGGCGGTAAAGCTCGCCGGCCACCTGATAATAGTCTGCGGACTGTTCAGGGGCGCGGTCATGCAATATATCACTCAAATATGGCGTTATATCGTAACCGCGCCGTTGGATAAACTCGGCTTGAAAATTCTTCGACCACGGGTAATAGCGGCCATCTTCCAGCGAACGGATCGTAAAGGCATTGATCCTGCGGTTGTCGCAGTCGGAGAAAAAGCCGTAGATGCCATTGCCGAAATATTTGCCCAGACGCTGCTTGTGTGCTTCGTAAACATATTTTATAAAGAGTTCCGAACTCTCCGGCAGCTCAAAAGCCGGGAATCCCCATTCGGTATCCACCACTTCGGCAACGCCCTGCGCATTGAGCCGGAGCCGCTGCTGCACCAGATCGGGATTTTCGGCCTTGATCCGGCCGGCAGCATCCCCGGGGGGGTAATCAAAACCATCGTTGATCCAGATTTCCAGACCAAGTTCCCGCGCGGGGATAATAAAATTTTCCAGCGTATCAAACCAGAAATCGGTCAAATAAAGTTTTTCATCAAATCCGGTCGGCGGCTTGTTGAACAGCACGCAGCCGCCGTAACCGTTTTCCGCCAGATCCTGCATGGCCTTGCGGCACGCTTCGCGAGAAAGCGCGGCCGGATCGGTGGTGTTGATGAAGTAAAAAGGTATCGGCTTAAAGTTATGCATAAAATCCTCTTAATATTACTTCAGCGTTACCGTATGTTTACCGGCAGCATAACTCTGACCGCAAAAGACAGCTTCAGAGCCTTCCGGAACGGTCAGCTGCACTTTGCCGCTGCTGTATTCTGCAATTACCGAACCCTGCGGGGTGGGGTGCTTCATGTAAAATTCGGCAATATCGCCCGGCTGCGGATCGAAAACAAATTTCTTGAACCCGTTGGCGATCGGGCGGATACCCACCAGACGGCGCGGTATCACGTTGGCCGGAGCTGCCCCCCAGGCGTGGTTCCAGTCCTGATTGGGTTTGGCCGCGTTGTTCCACGCTTCCATGGAAATCGTTGAACCCTGGCGCATCATGCCCAGCCACGACCGGTCGTTATCGGCACGCATCAATTCAATAGCGTGCTGCGCAGCACCGCTCATAAAGCAGGCATCCAGCAAAAATTGAGCGCCGTATACGCTGCAAGCCATGCCCTTTTTCTGCATAAAATCAGTCAGGAACGGATAATCTTTCTTATCCGCCGCACCCCACGCCACGGCAAACATTGCCGAATGTAGTGCCATGTGGTCGGATACGCTGTTGTCGCAGTAGCGGCCATCAGCACGGCGGAAAAGCCGCATGATGTCGCTCTGCAGTTTGGCGGCTTTGGCATCGTAGCCGCAACCGGGTTCGAGTTCATTCATCGCCTGATAAGCACCATAAAGGAATGCGTGGGGAACCAGATTCAATTCGTTGAATTCGTATCCGTCACGTTCTTCCCACGGCCAGTCGATCAGCAGCTGACTGTTGTCGGGGAACATTTCAAGATACTGATAATACAGCTTCATCTCTTTGTGCGCCGGGTGCATGGATTCAAACTGTTCAGGATAGTGGTAAAGCCCGTCTTCGCTCATATAGCTGGGCATAAATTTTTCGGGCATATCGCTCTTCCAATAACG
>SUWA01000026.1 GCA_015061695.1 Lentisphaerota bacterium | reverse complement strand
ATTGGCATTGCCCTCCTGGACCTCCCTTGCTCGTTTGGCCGCTATATCCAGCGCGCTGGTTTCTTGGCGACTTTACAATAGAGCGGTCGCTGCCGCTCCCTTACCAACTTTTGCGGTTTTACCGCAAAAGTTCCCTCAAACGCCGGGAGCTAGCGCTCATCTCCGTTCGGCTTCGCAGGCAAGCTGCTCGTTCTGCAGGAATTTATCCTGCAGAATACCCTCTCATGCGTTCGCGGCCCTGACCGGGCTGTGCGGCGTTCCGCCGCAACAGCAGGCAATGTGCCGGGCCAGCGAGTCCACATCCAGTCCCAGCGAAGCGCGAAGTTTATCGACCGCGCCGAAACTTACGACCCCATCCGCGGGCAACCCCAGCGTTTTCAGGCAATGTGTTGAGTTTTTCAATCCGGAAGCCACGGCGGACGCCACTGCGCCCAGTCCGGAAGTTGCCACATGATCTTCCAGCGTAAAAACATCCATTTGCTGCAAGTCTTTTTCCAGCGTCGCCCGGTCGAAGGGTTTGAGAAACCTTACATTGACCACCTTGGCAGACAATTGATATTCTTCAGCCAGCAAATCGGCGATCTGCAGCGCGCGCACAGCCTCTGCCCCGCTGGCGTAAATGGCCAGATCGCGGCCGTCGCGCCAGAGCGCCGAACGACCGTATTCCAGCGGCACGACCGGTATATTGCTGCGCCGTGCGGCATTGCTGCTGCCGCGCGGATAGCGGATCACGACCGGCGAATTCTGCTGCAGTGCCATTTCCAGCATCGGAGCGACTTCAGCTTCGCACGCCGGCTGCATGATCGTCATATTGGGCAGTCCCAACAAAAATCCCACATCGTAGATCCCGTGGTGCGTGGGGCCGTCTTCGACCAGCCCGGCCCGGTCAAGGGCAAAGACCACCGGCAGATCCATCAACGCCACATCGTGGAAAATATTATCCAGACTCCGCTGCATAAAAGTAGCGTATACGGCGCAAATGACCCGTCTGCCCGATGCCGCCAGACCGGAAGAAAAACTCACCGCATGACCTTCGGCCATACCCACATCGTAAAAACGCTCCGGAAATTTCCGGGCAAACTTCTCCAGCCCCACCCCGCCGGTCATTGCGGCCACCACCGCGGTCAGATCCGGATATTTTTCCGCCAGATCACACACCGCCTGACCGAACGCGGCCGAAAAACCCGGTTGCGATGCGCTCAAAGCCTTGCCGCTGGCAATATCGAATTTTCCGATGCCGTGAAATCGCTCCGGTTCGGCCACGGCGGGGGCGTATCCGCGCCCTTTTTCGGTAACAACATGAATTATCACCGGGCGGTCGTCGCGCTGCACAGCCCGGAAAGTCCGTTCCATATCCGCTATATTATGTCCGTTGATCGGCCCCAGATAGCGGATACCCAATTCCTGAAACGGCCCGCCGGGCAGCAGCAGATTCTTGGCGCTGTCTTCCAGCCGGCTGACCGCACGGGTGATCGCCTGCGATTTGGGTAAGATGCTGATAATAGCTTTGGCACACTTTTTGATCCAGCGGTAACGCCGGCTGACCATGATCCGGTTCAAACAGCGCGATATGGCGCCCACATTGCGCGAAATAGCCATCTTGTTGTCGTTCAAGACAATAATCAGATTTTTGCCGTGATCGCGCACCTGATTGAGCCCTTCCAGCGCCACCCCGGAACCCAATGCGCCGTCGCCGACTACGGCCACGACCTTGCCGGGATTTTCCGCATCTTGCGCAGCACACATACCCAGCGCCGCCGAGATCGCCACTCCCGCATGGCCGGAACTGTAGCACTCGTACTTGCTGGAATTGCGCACCTGAAAACCGCAGCAGCCGCCAAATTCGCGCAAATGCTCGAACTCCGTCTGCCGGCCGGTCAGCAATTTATAGCTGTAGCTCTGATGACCCACATCCCAGACAATGCGGTCGCGTTCAAGATCAAAACTCCGCAACAGTGCCACGGTCAGCTCGACCACCCCCAGATTGGAGCCGAGGTGCCCGCCGTTGGCCGCGACTGTGCGCACGATCTTATCGCGCAATTCACCGCTCAAAGCGGATAATTCTGCCGGCGACAGATCATGCAGATCGCAAGGTGATTTGATTTTTTCCAATATACTCATAACAGGTTAATATACACCCAAGATTTGACATTGCGCAAATTATGAGATATATTTATTGAAAATTAAGGAGCAAAATTTTATGGCAGAAGAAATCGAACGCAAATATCTGATCGATCCCGCCCGCTGGCAACGCCCTGAATCCGGTATAAAAATCATGCAGTGTTACCTGGTGCGCAGTCAGGCTATGACTTTGCGGCTGCGGCTGGCGGATGAAAAAGCATTCCTGACCATCAAGGGTCCGACTTGCGGCATAACCCGCAGCGAGTTTGAGTACGAAATCCCCCGGCAGGACGCGCTGAATATGCTCAAAGAGTTCCCTGTTTCCAACAGTATAACCAAAACCCGCTACTACACGCAAGTCGGTTCATACCGCTGGGAAGTGGACGTGTTTGCCGGAGAAAACAGCGGCTTGTATCTGGCCGAGATCGAACTGCCAGCTGCCGATGCAGAATTTGAACTGCCCGACTGGGTAACGCAAGAGGTATCCAATGACCGGCGTTACCGCAACGCCTATCTGGCTGAACACCCATACAAAGAATGGGAAAAGTAACAGCAGCAACCTCGCCGCTGATTTTACCACTCTCCTGAAACAAAACAGCCCGCTGAAAAGCGGGCTGCAGTATATTGCAAAGTTATCTGTAAATAATCCTACATCTAGCAGGAATCCTCAATCTTCTTTCTTGCCCCTTGAATCTACTGGGCAGAGTTATACTGGTGAGTCTAACGCAGCTCGCAAACGCGAAATCACCAATTTTATTTACACTGTCAGGAATGGTAATGCTGGTGAGTTTCCTGCACCCAAGAAACGCCCCTTTCTCAATTTCAGTTACGCCGTATGGAATTTGATAGCTTTTATTCCCGAGGAGAAATCTTTTCAGTACAATTCCATCTTTACTATTTTCAAATACTATTCCGAGTTTCTTATCTTCTTCGATAGCTTTTTTGCCTTCGGCAAGCTTTGATGAATCAAGTTTTCTGGATTTCTTTTTAGATTTATGTTTGCTGCCAGAGGATTTTCGGTAAGATTTCCGGGAAGAGCTTCCGGATAAGCTGCTGCTTTCGGTAAAACCGGCAAAAGGCATTACTGCTAAAAGTACGACTGCGAAAATACGCATGTGTTTAAACATTTTTAAGTTTTCTTTCTCTGGTTATTTATTTTTCCCAAATTGGAGTTTGTGAGCATAAAAAACAACCGGTATATTTGGATTGCAAACTATGTCGGACTTGTCCGACAAGTCTGACCTGTCGGCAGCATTCGCTGCCGACACTACCACGGTTGAATATTGCAAATTTATCTGTAAAGTTACAGATAATGTAGCATCAGATAAACCAAATTCAAATAAAAACAAAGTTTTTTCTGCAAAGCAGCAGAGCAGCAGCAGGGCAGAGAAAACGGAAACGAACAGTAACCAACAGATTTCTGTCGGCAGCATGTGCTGCCGACACTACCATTGTTGACCAATACGCTGCAGCAATAAGCAACAGCTGCTCCACCCACACAAAATAAAGTATCTCGAGCAACAGCCGCTCCACCCACACAAAATAAAGTATCTCGAGCAATGGCAAGTACCTTTACGACCTAATACCGTATCTCGAGCAATGGCAAGTACCTTTAAGACCAAATATCGTATCTCGCGCTGCCCCCAAAAAAAGAACTCGCCCCCATCTTTTTGCAGTGCAAAAAGATGGGGGCAGGAAAAGGTTTTTGAAAAGGGTGTTGGGGTTTGGGGAAGAGGGAAAAACTTTTTCCTCAAAAAAGTTTTTCCCTCTTCCCCAATTCCATCCTCCCCCTTATCAAGAACGCGAGCCGGCCAGCTGCTGAATGGCCAAACGCAGGATATTTTCGGAACTGCACTCTTCCGGTGGCAGACCGGAGGCGATAGCGTTGACCGTTTCGCGCGCCTGTTCGCTCTTGAATCCCAGTTGACCGAGTGCCAGCAGCGCGTCGGATACAGCATCTTTGCGCGGATCGTCTTGGGCAATGACATCAGCACTTTGCGGAGCAAAGCTCAAATTGAGCTTGGGCAGTTTATCGCGCAGATCTACCACCAGCCGTTCTGCGGTGCGTTTGCCGACCCCGGAGATCTTGCTCAAAAGTTTGATGTCGCCATTGACGATGGCGTTGCACAAGCTCCCCAGCGGCATACCGCTCAAGATCGCCAGCGCCAATTTGCCGCCGATACCGGAAACTTCCAGCAGATTTTCAAAGAGCTTCTTTTCATCCTTTTCGGCAAAACCATACAAAGTTATGGCGTCTTCCCGCACCTGCGTGGAGATCCACAAGGCAGTTTCCTCCCCCGCTCGGGGGAGTTTTTCAAATGTGCTTAAAGGTATCAGCACAACGTAACCCACGCCGTGAACGTCGATCAGGCAACTGGTGTAGTCCGATTCAATAACTCTACCCTGCAGGCGGCCGATCATATTTGCACCTCACTTCAAAGGTTTGATATCCAAAGATATATCGCTGGATTTCACCGAATGGGTCAATGCGCCGCTGCTGGCAAAATCCACGCCCGCAGCCGCGATCTCTTTAAGCCGCTCGATGGTGATATTGCCCGAGGCTTCGAGCTTGGCGCGACCCTGATTGCGCCGGACGGCTTCGGCCATCATTTCTGTAGACATATTATCGAGCAGAATGTGTTCGCAGCCCGACTGCAGCGCTTCATCAAGTTCTTCCAGCGTATCGACTTCAACTTCCACTTCCAGATCCGGATACATCTTCCGGGCGCGTTCCACACTGCGGAGGATTCCGCCGGGGCCTTCCATGCCGGCCATTTCGCGGTGGTTGTCTTTGATCATAATGCGGTCAAAGAGTCCGATGCGGTGGTTGGAAGCTCCGCCCACGGCCACGGCATATTTTTCCAGATTGCGCCAGCCGGGAGTGGTTTTGCGCGTATCCAGCACTGCCATGGCAAACTCTTTAACTTCTGCGGCGTAACGATTGGCCATGGTGGCAACCCCGCAAAGCCGCTGAATAAAGTTCAATGCCGTGCGTTCTGCCGTCAGCATGGCCACCGCATTGCCGGTGATCCGGGCGATCACGGTCTTGTTCGGGCAAAGGTCGCCATCGTGGAGCATATACTCAAACACACACTCCGGATCGAGTTTTTTGAACACCGCTTCGGCCACCGCCAGCCCGGCAACAACACAGTCGCATTTGGCATACAGCACACCGACAGCACGGGCGTCGGATGGAATGACCGATTTACTGGTAGTATCGCCGCGATCGGCCAGATCTTCATCCAGTGCCAGTTCGATCAACGTCATTACGCGGTTCATATCAAGTTCAGGAATTTTTGCCATATCGTACCTCTCAACAATTATTTATATCAAAACCGATGTTTTTATTTAAGTGCATAGACTCCGTTGGCGGCTTTTGCGGCTATATCGCGTATTTCCAGAGCCATAAGTGTACCGGCCAGCACCCCGGCGGGCAATTTTGTCCGCAGACTCAAATCATCCAGCGTGCCGGGACCATTGAGTTCAAGTTCGCGGTAAACGCTCTCTTCGGCAGCATTAAAGAGCTTCGGTGGTTCTGCGGATGCCGCCGCAGTATTCACCATTGCCGCACTGTTTGCGCCGCCCGGCGCCATACCGGGCAGAAACTCAAACTCGCTTAATACATCCTGAAAATTCGTAACCAGTTTAGCTCCGCAATCACGGATCAGCATATTGCAGCCCGCCGCCTGCGGTTCATCCACCCGGCCCGGCAGCGCACACACCAGCCGGTTCTGCTCCAAAGCCAGTTTGGCCGTGATCAGCGCGCCGGAATCCAGTCCGGCCTCGATCACCACCGTGGCTTGGGTCAGGGCCGAAACGATCCGGTTGCGCCGTGGAAAAGATTGTCTGCTGACCGGAAAATTCATCGGGTATTCACTGATAATCGCGCCGCCTCTGCGGACGATCTCGGCTGCCAGCGGCACATGTTCCTGCGGATGAATGCGCAGCAAACCGCCGCCTAAAACGCCCACGGTAATGCCATTGGCTTCCAAAGTTGCCTTATGGGCGGAAGCATCCACCCCGAACGCCAGCCCCGATACCACTTTCCAGCCGGCCATTGCAGCATCCGCAGCAAAACGCTTTGCCATGCGGTCGCCGTAAGCCGAAAGCCGCCGCGAACCGACGATCGCCACACTGTTGCAGGAAAAGTCCGGCATTGATCCTCGCACATACAATACCAGCGGCGGATCGACTATCTGCCGCAAAACTTCCGGATAATCGCCATCTTCGATCGTGTAGATCTTAACTCCGGAACGGTGAGCCAGTTCCAACTCCGCCGCCGGATCGACCAGCTGGGGCCAGTTGGCCACCGCAGCGGCCAGATTTTCGCCAATGCCTTTGACTTCCGCCAACTCTCCGGCGCTGGCCCGCAGCACCGCCGACGGCGAACCGAACCGCCGGACCAGAGCGGCAAACCGGGCGTAGCCGATGCCGGAGATCATATTCAATATTATACAGGCATTGCGATCGCTGATCATAAGCAGTTCTCCAAAGCCTCCGCCAGCAATTTTTCATCCACACCGCGGACGATTTCGACCTTACCGATGTCGGTGGGCAATACCATGGTAATGCCGCCGGAAGAATTTTTCTTATCGCTTTTCATCGCCTGAATGATGTTATTTACATTGCTGTTTTTGGGCAGACTTACCGGCAGGCCCAGTGCGTACAGCAAACTGTTCTGCTGGTCTTCCACCCGGCGCAGGCATTTTCGCATCCGTACCGCCAGCCGCACCGCCACCGCCATACCGATGGCTACCGCCATGCCGTGCGGCAGCGTAAAGTTGGAAAGTTTTTCCACCGCATGACCGACCGTATGCCCGTAATTGAGAATGGCCCGGCGCCCTTTTTCCTGTTCATCACCGGCCACAACTTCGGCCTTGCATTTACAGCAATGCAAGATCACCTGACTGTAAAGCGCCGGATCGCAATTGTTCAGGCGTGGTATTTCGCTTTGCAGCATGGCAAAAAATCCTGCATCCATGATCATACCGTACTTGACGACCTCGGCCAGACCGTTGCGCCACTCGCGCGGCGGCAGTGTATCCAGCGTATTTACATCCATCGCCACCAGTTTGGGCTGATGGAACGCGCCTACCAGATTTTTGCCCGCGGCCAGATCGGCCCCGGTCTTGCCGCCCACACTGGAGTCGACCGCCGCCAGCAATGTAGTGGGCAGTTGGATAAAGTCGATTCCGCGCATGTAAACTGCGGCGGCAAACCCGGTCAGATCGCCCACCACGCCGCCGGAAAGCGCCACCATCACGCTCCTGCGGTCAAGTTTGGCATTGACCGCCGCTTCGGCGATCAATTCCACAGTGGCCAGACTTTTGTGTTCTTCGCCGGGGGGCAGGATCAGGCTCTGAAAGTCGCTGTATCCGGCATCGGCCAGCGCCTTTTCCAGCGCTTCCAGATGCCCGGCAGCATCCACATTTTCGTCAGTTACGATCAAAGCTCTGCGGCCGGCAAGTTTTTCCGCCAGCAACGGCATCCAATCGGCGGACTTGCCAATTGCTATCGGGTAACTGCGCTCCCCGAGTTCCACACATAATTTTTCCATAAAAAATCCTCAAAAAAACTAATTTTTATTAAATATATCGCAATTTTGGCATGTTGGCAAGTCATAAAGACCGGAAAAAGCACATTTTGTAGCTCAAAGATAGCATAGGATTGTTGGCAAAAATGCGTAAAAGTGTTATATTAAAGACAATATTAGAGATTTTTTGACAATTCATAAATCAAAGGATGTAAAAAATGGCTGAAAAAGAAAATGCTTTGATGGAAAAAATCGTATCGTTGTGCAAACGCCGCGGTTTTGTCTTCCCCAGTTCTGAAATTTACGGTGGCTTCAACGGCTTCTGGGATTACGGTCCCTACGGCTCGCGCATGAAACGCGCTATTGAAGCACTCTGGTGGCACGAAATGGTCGAAACCCGCGATAATATTGAAGGTCTTGACTCCACGATCATCTGCCACCCCACCGTCTGGAAGGCTTCCGGCCACCTCGACCAGTTCAGCGACCTGATGACCGACTGCAAAGACTGCAAGAGCCGGCACCGCGTTGACCAGATGGAAGACCCCACCACCTGCCCCAACTGCGGAAGCAAAAATCTGACCGAGCCGCGCGAATTCAATCTGATGATGAAAACCTACGTCGGCCCGGTGTTCGACAACGAACACACCGCCTATCTGCGGGCCGAAACCTGTCAGCCGATTTTTGTGGACTTTCAGCAGGTGCGCAACAGTGCGCGTCAGAAACTGCCCTTTGGTATCGCCCAGATCGGCAAAGCGTTCCGCAACGAGATCAACCCGCGCAACTTCACCTTCCGCAGCCGCGAATTCACGCAGATGGAAATGGAATTCTTCTGCGACGGCGAACAGGGTATGGAATGGTTTGAATACTGGAAGGAACAGCGCATCAACTACTACAAGAACAAGCTCAAGTTCACCGACGATTTCTTCCGTATTTACGAACATGAAAAACTGGCGCACTATGCAAAGGCCGCCATCGACATCGAAGTCAAGTTCCCCTTCGGCTGGGGCGAACTGGAAGGCGTGCATCACCGCGGAACGTGGGATTTGAGTCAGCACAGCCAGTTCTCGGGCAGCGATCTGCAGTACATTGACCACGACAACAAGCGCAAACTCATGCCCACTGTCATCGAAACTTCGGTCGGGCTTGACCGCACCATGCTGGCGCTGCTCGGCAAAGCCTACGACGAAGATACCGCCGCCACCCAGAAAGAAGGCATGGACGAAGACGTCAGAATCGTGCTGCACCTGCCCCCGCTGGTCGCGCCGATCCAGCTGGCGGTGCTGCCGCTCTCCAAAAAGCTCAACGAAAATGCGGAAAAACTCTACAAAGATATGAACAAGTATTTCCGCTGCGAATACGACGTTACCGGTTCGATCGGCAAACGCTACCGCCGGCAGGACGAAATCGGTACGCCGCTGTGCCTGACTTTTGACTTTGAGTCAGCTGCCGACAACGCCGTAACCATCCGCGACCGCGACACCATGCAGCAGGAACGCGTTTCCATCGACAATTTGCGCAACTATGTGGAAGATTTTATCAACCGCTGACGGTTTTTAATGAAAGGCTGGATCTATGGCTGAAGAAACTACCAACAGCAGCAGCAATTTTATCCGCGAAATGGTCAAGGCCGATGTGGCCGCCGGCAAACACGGCGGCCGGGTGGAAACCCGTTTTCCGCCGGAACCCAACGGCTATCTGCATATCGGCCACGTCAAAGCTATCTGCCTGGACTTCGGCATTGCCGAAGAATTCGGCGGCGTCTGCCACCTGCGGATGGACGACACCAACCCCACCAAGGAAGAAGTCGAATACGTTGAGTCGATCAAAAACGACATCAAATGGCTGGGCTTTGACTGGCAAGAACACCTTTACTACGCCAGCGATTACTTTGAAACGATGTACGAGTGCGCCGTCAAACTGATCAAAAAAGGTTTGGCCTATGTTTGCGATCTCTCGCCCGAAGAGTGGGAGTCATACAAAGGCAATCTGACCGTGCCGGGCAAAAACCCGCCCGGCAGAGAACGCAGCATCGAAGAAAACCTGGATCTTTTTGAACGTATGCGTGCCGGCGAGTTCCCCGATGGAGCTATGGTGCTGCGGGCCAAAATCGATATGGCATCGCCCAATATTACCATGCGCGACCCGGCGATCTACCGCATCCGCCACGCCCATCACCACCGGCAGGGCGACAAGTGGTGCATCTACCCCATGTATGACTTTGCGCACCCGCTGGAAGATGCCATCGAAAAGATCACGCACAGTTTGTGTACGCTGGAATTCGAAATCCACCGGCCCTTCTACGATTGGCTGCTGGAAGCGCTGGAATGGGAAAATCCGCCCAAGCAGACCGAATTTTCGCGTCTGAATCTGACCTATACAGTGATGAGCAAGCGCAAACTCCTGGAACTGGTGCGCGATAAACACGTTTCCGGCTGGGATGACCCGCGTATGCCGACAGTTTCCGGCTTGCGCCGCCGCGGTATTCCGCCCAAGGCGATCCGCAAATTCTGCGAGCTGGTGGGTGTTACCAAGTTCAACGCCACTACCGACATGGCATTTTTTGAATACTGTGTGCGCGAAGAACTCAACGCCGAAGCCAGCCGCTACATGGCCGTACTCGATCCGGTGAAGGTCATTATCGACAATTGCGCGGATGACTTTGTGGACGAACTTGACGCGGTGAACAACCCGGAAAAGCCGGAAGCCGGCTCCCGCAAAGTACCGTTTGCCAAAGAGCTGTACATCGACCGTGCTGACTTTATGGAAGAACCCGTCAAAGGGTATTTCCGGCTGGCCCCCGGCAAAGAAGTGCGTCTGCGTTACGGTTACTTTATTACCTGTACCGGGGTGGATAAAGATGCCGACGGCAACATTACGGCCATCCACGC
Source organism: Lentisphaerota bacterium (assembly GCA_015061695.1). Lineage (GTDB taxonomy): Bacteria > Verrucomicrobiota > Lentisphaeria > Victivallales > Victivallaceae > SIG78. The sequence goes on along the minus strand of SUWA01000026.1, from coordinate 21,147 downwards.
AACTTACGACCCGGCCACCCGCGGCGGCAATGCTCCCGACGGACGCAAGGTCAAAGGTACGATCCACTGGGTTTCGGCCAAACACGCCCTGCCGTGCGAAGCGCGTATCTATGACCGGTTGTTTACGGTCGAAGAACCCGGTGCCGGCGATACGGATTACCTGACCCAGCTCAATGCTGATTCACTGAAAACCGTGCAGGGTTTTATGGAACCGGCACTGGCGGAAATCGCAACGGGTACGACCGTGCAGTTTGAGCGTCAGGGGTACTTCTGCAAAGATCAGGATTCCACGGCAGACAAGGCGGTGTTCAACCGCACTGTTGCGCTCAAGGATTCGTGGAGCAAAAAGGCTAAATAAGGCCTTTTTAAGCTGATAAAAAAATTACTGCCGGAAAAGCGGATGCTCTTCCGGCAGTAAAAAACCGTTCAACTCAAAAATTATTCGGGTTTGGCAATAAACTTATTGTCAATGCAGCTGCGCTGGGATATACTGCGCCATTCGTCGATATCGAAGTTCATGATGACCATTTCGGACGGCCGGAAATGCCCCAGACCGGATAATGCCAGCGTATCGGCCACGATTTCGATGGCGGGGTTGTGGCCCACGATCAGCACACTGTCGGCATCGTCCGGCAGATTGCGGATAATGGCCACCAACTCGCTGGAGTCGCAGTTATAAAGTTCTGCATCTTCCACGGTGTAGCCCTGGGAGAGTTCCAGTTTGACCGCCATGATCTCGGCAGTTTGCCGGGCGCGCATGGCAGGACTGTGCAGAATAAGTTCGGGGTAAAGCTCAAGTTGACGCAAAGTTTCTCCCTGGAAATCGACATCGGAAAGACCTCCGGGCGTCAAAGGTCGGCATAAATCGTCGTCGCCATCTTTTTCAGCTTTGGCGTGGCGTTGCAGAATAAGTGTTTTCATACTCCATACGGGGTTGAAATTAAACATAAAAAACAATGTTGAGTTTTTAAAATAGCCGCATATTGAAGAATTTGCAAATAAAAAGGTGTTTTTTCAGTGAAAAGATTTTCTGACCACACCCCGTCAAGGGCTTTGCCGGAGTGGCGCCTTACGCTGATATTGGACAATTTGCGCAGTGCGCACAATGTCGGCAATATCCTGCGCATCGCCGAAGGTCTGCAGCTGGAAGTCATCACCTGCGGCTACACGCCGACTCCGCCGCACCCGGTATTGGCCAAGACTGCCATGGAGTGCGATCTGCTGGTGCCTTGCCGCACCGCCCCCAGTGCGGTCGAAGCAATCAAACTTGTCCGTCAGGAGGGCTGCCGAATGGTTTTGGCGCTGGAACATACCACCAACAGCATCGAAGTCTGGGATCTGCCCGATATACCTATGCCGCTGGCGCTGGTGCTGGGTAACGAGGCATTGGGCATAACGCCCGAAGCCATCGGTTTGTGCGACCGGATCGTCGAGCTGCCCATGCTGGGTGCCAAGGCTTCGATCAACGTGGGCAACGCGGCGGCGGCGGCACTCTATGCGATCTATGCCAAATACAAAGAGCAGTTAAAAATATAACAGGGCCGAAAATGAAATTCAAACGCGTAAAACTCATGGGTAAGAATCTGGACGATGTCAGATCGAAGATTCTTGACCGCGGAATGGAAATAGTCGATGAAAATTTTGAACTGGTGATCGCCCACGGCGGCGACGGCACGCTGCTTTGGAGCGAACGCGACTACCCCAACATACCCAAACTGCCCATGCGTGATGCCCGCACTGCCCCCCAGTGCAAACAGCACAGTTACGATGCCGTGCTTGACCGGCTGCTCAACGATGAACTGCCGCTTACCGTGCTGCCCAAGCTGGAAGCACTCTATAACGGCCACAGAATGCTGGCGCTGAACGATATTTTTGTACATAATCTGGAACGGGCCAGCGCCTTGCGTTATCAGGTGCTGATCGACGATGAGCTTTACGCCAACGAAATCGTCGGCGACAGCGTGGGCGTAGCTACCGTACACGGTTCAACGGCCTATTACCGGAGCATCACCCACAGCATTTTCCGCACCGGCATCGGGCTGGCGTTCAGCAACAGTACCGAAGAGATCAATCACCTGGTGTTGGACGAAGAAAGCGTAGTGGCGATCCGGGTGTTCCGCGGCCCCGCCCTGATGATCGCAGATAACTCGCCGAAAATGCTCGAAGTTCCCGAACACGGCGAAGTCATCATCCGCAAAGCAGCCGGCGAAACCGCCCGGATCTATGGATTGGAAGGCTTTATGTGTCCGGAATGCCGGGTACTGCGCCACCCGAATAAACTGCCGTTCAAGATATTGATCGCCAACGAACAGAATTGAGCAGAGGTGCAAGATTATGAAGATCGTTATTTCCGCGGGCCCCACGCGCGAAGCCATCGACCCGGTGCGTTTTATCACCAACCGCTCCACCGGCAGAATGGGTTATGCCATTGCGCAAGCGGCACATGATCTGCATTATGATGTAACGCTGGTTTCGGGGCCGGTGAATATAGCCGCTCCCGCCGGAGTCAAAATCGTAAACGTGGAAAGCGCCGCCGAAATGGCCGCAGCCATGAAGCAAGCCGCTGAAACTGCCGATGTGATCATAATGAGTGCGGCCGTAGCCGACTACCGCCCCCGGCAATACAGCGCCAGCAAGATCAAAAAAAACGATGATGATCTGACTATAGAACTGGAACGCACCGAAGATATTCTTTTGAGCTTGGGAAAAACCAAAAAAACCGGCCAGATATTGGTCGGGTTTGCCGCCGAAACCGACGATCTGCTGCAAAACGCCCAAAGCAAACTGGAGCGCAAAAACCTTGATTACATTGCCGCCAACATAGTCGGGGTGCCGGGGCGCGGTTTCGGAGCGGAAAATAACGCTATAACCCTGATCGGCCGCAATGGTTTTCTGCAGGAGCTGCCGCTGAAAAGCAAGCTCGAAATCGCGCGCGAAATGCTGGAAATCATCCTGAAAAAACCATGATCCGCCCAGTCTGCCGGTGATTGCGTTTTCCGGGTGCTTCTGCGGCTATAGAACTCACAGTATTCCGTCGTCTTTATGCGGCCTGGCCGCATAAAGACGACACTGTTCTATTTTCAGTATTCCAAAACAACTATGGTGTAAACCGCCAGCAGTTCTTTCGGCAAAGTTACCGCCACTTTGGTTTGATTCTGTTTGAAAACCAACGGCTTGCGCCCCTCAAAGTCCGGCGAAACGGCATAAACATTTTTGATTTTTGAATTGCATTTTTCCAGTTCAAAGTGAATATCGTTTGCCAATGCCGGGAAAAGATCCGCCGGGATCGCATTGGTCATCACTTCGCCTTTTTTCAGATAGTCTGTGCCCAGACCGTTCAGAAAATGCACCAGCAGCCGATCTTTTTCCGTATAAATGGTCGTGTAAACCTTTTCCGGAGCATCGGTCGTCCAGAGCCGGGCGGAACCGATCACTTCGGCCAGTCGTGCCCGGAGAAATCCGGCCAGAACAGCATCCCGTTCAAACTCCCATGTCAACCCCACACCGCGCTCCAGAGCATACAACTTGCCTTCGAGCTGGGATGGCTGATAGATCATCCTGCCTTTGCCGAACTGCCGTTCAATAAAAAGCGGAGCTTTAAGATCCTTGCTGATTGTAACAGAATAATTGCTGTTTTCTTTCAAAAGCGGTTTGGGTATAAAGTACATGACCGGAGTTTTCAAGGTAAGTTTTTTTCCGTCAGCACCATTGATTTCGGTAACATTGACCGCCCGGGCCCGGAGATTAAAGCCGAATACATCAGCAAATCCCCACTGCTTGCGCCGTTCACCAATTTCATCAAATCCGCCGGCAATATCATTCAGAAGCACCGTACCGCCGTTTTGAGCATACGTTTTGATCACGCTGATCTGTTCATCGTCCAGCGAACCGGCGGAGCCGATATAGAGAACTTTGAACCGGGCCAGTTTTTGTGCATCCAAAGCACTTTCGCCGATAATCAGATAAGGTATGTGCATTTCTTCCAGCGTCTGCGCAATGCCCAGACACCCCGAAGCCATGCCGATGCCGGAGTTCCAGTCCCGGCCGGAACGCGAAAACAGCAATGCAACCTCGGCACACTCCTGCGCCTGCATCCGGTTCATATTATCAGGATGCGAAGAAAACTTCTGAAAATCAGTTTTTCCCGCCGGCGGCGGAAAATACGGCAACAGCGCCTGCTGACCGTTCATGTTGCTGACTGCGTAGCTGAAATAACGTGCATCATGGTGGTTGTTGTAGAAAATACCCCAAATCGGCACGTTGGCCGAAAAACGCAGCAGATTAAGTACTTTCCGCATCGGCACCAGCGCCCGGGCGCTGGCCGGAGGATTGCGGGTCATAACTTCCGTACCAAAGAAATCAATAGCACGGATATGCTCTTCCATATCTGTAGAAAGTCCGACGCGCGGTTTGCTCTGCAGCCATCCGTAATGGGTCGTATACAGCGACAGCGAAACATGCGGATTGACTTTTTTCAGCTCCCGGCGCAACTCGGCGTACCAATTGGCCTGCTGGATGATTTTCCACTGCGTCCAGCGCTTATGCAGCGGTGAAAATTTATTGTTCAAAGCCGGATCCAACTCATTGAGCGGCAGATACCAACCGGTATCTTCGTGGAATTTTTTACGGCAAAATGCACAAAGACAACCGCGTTGGAAAAAATATACTTCGTCGATCTGCAAACCATCTGCACCGAGTTCAACCAGTTTGCATGCGTAATTGAAATAGGCTTTCCGGAAATCCGGATTCATAATGCAGAACCGGTGGTTGGGCGTACCGGTTTCCCGGTCGATTTCCATTTCCGAAATACGTTCGCACACCGTTCTGAATCCCAGTTCGCCGTTCCAGCAGACCGGGGCATCATGGTGATCGACCACTTTCATACCATTGGCATGGGCCGCATCGTAAATATTCTTGCGCAGCCGGAAATCCCGCTCAACGGTCTTGGGAAAATAGGTGTGATAAGAAAAGATCCCGCTGACCATCAGGGCATTGACGCCATCCGACTTGAGTTTTTTCAAATATCTATCCAGAGTGGCCGGATCACGCCACTCATTGAGGGTGCATATACCGCTGTACAAACTCATCATGTTGGCATTGTAGCGCCAGGCCATTGCCGGATCATTCGCCGCCGGAACTTCCGTAATACGTTCAGGGCGCCGGGGCGTGCCGGCTGTTTCCTGCCCCGGCACAGACATTTCCATCCAGTTTATGGCCCCCGGAAAACTTTCCGGCGCGGGTATCCAATCATCATTACGGTGTTGGGGCAGCGGTTCATAGCCGTTGCTGACCCAAAAGGCACGGCGCAGAAAAAAATCCTCGGCATCGGCCAGCAAAAACTGCGTCGACAAACTGGAAAGTATGAATTTTCCGGTAAATTTTACATCCAGCTGACCGCCGGAAACCCGTACAGCCTGCGACAGAACCGCCGTTTTGCCTTTGGGTATATTCAACGGTTCTTTAAGCATGGGTACACCATTGAGTGCAACCGAAAAACTGTTTTCCGTGCCGCCGAAATTTCCGGCTCCAATGGTAATAATGTGGATCCCGTCATTAAGTCCGCCAATCCGGAAAGTCTTATCCGTACCTGTTACATGGCTGTAATAAGCTCCTTGCGGCGAGTGGCAAAACGCCTTGATTCCCGCCGGGTCCAGCCAGCCGAAACGCTTTTTGCCGGAAAAAACAGCACAATCGGCATGGATATAATTTTTTCCGGTGGCAGTTGCACCGAAGCTGAACTGGTTTTGCGCCGGCAGCTGTTCAATATAAGTATACGTCTTGAGCGCATGGAGTTTGAAGTAATCCTCAAAACTCCCCCGCATGATCCGGATCTTGCTGCCGGTCATATTGCCGGTAGCCGCCAGCGATGTCCGCTGCCGGAGAATCAAATTGTCGCCTTCGCGCAACACCTCCCAGACACCCCGGATGTTCCCCTGCTGCCAGCCATGGATATAATCGCCGGGCCCCAACGGATTGAAATCGAAGATCAATTTCATATCCCCCTTGGTCACTGCCATAAACCGCAGCGGCTGCGGATATATTGCCCCGGATTTAAGCGTTGGATCAAAGGAGCCTTCGCACTTGTTGAACCGGCGGCCGTTGCCATACAATGCTTCAAACTTTCCGCCTTCAAACAATTCATAGGGCAACACCAGTTCAAGAGTTTTGCGCTGATAGCGGTTGTTGGCATCATTAAATGCAGCGTAAGTTATTTCGACAACATTGCCGTCGGCAGAAAGCGCACACTCCTGACGGAAATCCGAAGCATGATTTTCGCTCCAGATATTGAAAACTTTGCTGCCATCCGGCAATACTGCCGAAGAAAACTTTGCATCCGGAGCAAACTTTCCATTCTTCAATACTTGCGTTGTTACCGACTTGACCAGCGGTTTACCGCGATAAGTTACCCGGGTATCCTGACCGGTAGACTCCAACGTAAAGTCCCCGGCGGCAGCTGCCAGCGCAGCAGCCCACCCCAGCATACAAAATACTATTTTCTTTTTCATGCCCTGACCTCTTTACAAAAAACAGTGTGCCCGGAGAATGTTCAATTGGCCAACGTCAAAGCGTAATTATCCGAAATATCCGCTTCAAAATAATTGATGACGATCGCTTCGGCACCATTGGCGGAAACCTTATCTTCCGGCACGCGCACACTTTCAACATGCCCGCCCAACCGGAGCGTGTTGATGCCGCCGGGGTGATTCATCACCGGATCGGCAACGCCAAAGTCGGCCGCATCATAAAAATAAGTACAGCTGGGATTATCCCGCGCAATTACAAGCCGGGAACACAGCGGCCATTTTTTGCTGTTCACGCCGGTAATAACATCCGATCCGCGGCCGACAATACAGTAGTAGTACGAGATCTTGTTGGTCCGCTTGCAGTGAACTGAATCGCTGGGACAATGGTATATATTTTCCACATCCTTGTTGGAAACCCCCGCGTTGGAAAAATACTCGCCGTACATAAGCATGGCCGGCGCAGAAGTGGCCCCGGCTGACGCATTGCCGGTATAGTTGTTGCCGTTCGCCCAAATACATTTTCCGCAGCTGCAGTTGGAGCGGATCAATCCATTATAAGCGATCACATAACTGTCGTTATCATCGGCATACAGATGCGTCGCCAATCCGATCTGCTTGAGCTTGCTTATACAGTTTGCACTGCGGGCGCGTTCGCGTGCGGCAGAAAGTGCCGGCAGCAGCATCGCCGCCAGAATAGCAATAATGGCAATGACGACCAGCAGCTCGATCAACGTAAAATATTTAGTCCTCATACGACCCGATAAAGTGTTTTTCATAAGTAACATACCTTGGTTTGAAAGTTTGAAAACAGCGCATTACAGCAGTAGAATTCAAGCCTGAAAAGTTGCCTGACTCTGCACATATATTGCGATATTTATGTACTCATTTTACGATCCTTCCGGTTATTGTTATTACTGACATTTAAAATTCATTCACCTCAAAATCGACTGCAACCTTGCGGGGAGCAAAAACCGGTTCTGTTTTGCCGTCAAGTACGTTCCGGAAGTATTCGCTGCACTGACGCGCTATATTGCAGAACGGAAAAACCATACTGGAGAGTTGCGGCCCCAACACATTGGTCCCCGGCAAACCGGAAAGCGCAGCGATCCGGAAATCTTCCCCCGGGATCAACCCGGCGATCCGGCACAACGTGCAAATCTCCCGGGCCATGATATCGCCGGCCATGAATCCGTATGGCCGGGGATGATTTTCACTCAAAAAGCGTTTTATCAAATCCTGCAATATTTTGTTCCGGTCAGTCCACGGACAAATTTCCAGCTGCAGATCACCGGCAGCGATCCGGCCGGATGCCTGCAGTGCATCGTAGAGCGGCTCAAACCGCAGATCACCGCAGGCATAACGATGACTTACCTTTTCCACCGGATGAGTTATCGAAAGAAACGAACGGATGCCGCTGTTGAGCATGTAATGTGCAATTTTCCGGCAGGCCGGCAAAAAATCCAGCGAGATCGTATTGTTCTGCATCGGAGATATGGAATTGCGTTTCAGCATGATAAAGGGTTTGCCGCTCTGCTGAAGTTTTTCGTAGCAGTCGTCGGCAGAGTTCATAGCCAGAACCGCATCGCAATCCATCAAATCAAGTTCCGCAGAGTTGTAATCGCGCATTTCGCAAATCTGCGGCACCAATCTCTGCGCCAGCATTTCGAGCATGATCGACTGCTGCATGTGGTATGTCCATGGCCCCAGCTGGATATCATCTCCCGGATGGGTAAGTTCGCCGATTATTGCCACATGAAATTCCTTGAGCCGCGGCTGGCAGCGCCCGGTTACGATCGAGCGATGGCGTTTTTCGCAATAGATATAACCGGCGGAGGTCAATTCCCGCAGCACCCGCCGGGCGGTAATTTCGCTGATATGATAACGCACGCAAAGTTCAGATAAACTCCAGAAACGGGAGCCGGGCATGTATTCCCGGCGTTCAATAGCCCGCACCAGATTCTCGTAAACAGCCTGGTAGAGTGCCGGCTTTTTTTTCGGTGAATCAGACATAAGCAAAGCTCCATTCTTCGTATACGAAGATAGTATACTCTGAAAAAAGATGTTTGTCAAGCCCTGAATATAAAAAAAAATTAAAAACTCTTTTTACCCCGTTTCAAGCCGTCCCGACTTGAAAAACTTTGCACCGTCGGAGCTGTTGTTTGAACCGGTCAAAGTTCAACCGCGCCCGGAAAAATATCTCGCTTATGCCGGAAAACTTTGCTGCAATATTATAATATTACTATTTTTATCAAAAAAAATACTATGCAAAGAATAAAATCACGCTGTAACTTAATTTGGAAATTCTCTGGAGGTTACAGTTATGACGCAATTGCATGGGGCATTGGGTAAGGCATTGATTCTGACCGTCAACGAACGGTTGAAAAAGGTGGATTACCGTTTGCTTGAAAGTCCTTTTTTACTGCGCAACGAAACTGATGGCGCCTGGCGCTGCGAGTTTTGGGGCAAAATTGTACGCTCGGCGGTGCTGGCAGCGTTTTATACCGGCGACAAAGAGCTTGAAAATATCGTGCGTCAAACTGTGCAGAATATACTTGCCACTCAAACCGCCGATGGTTGTATATCCAGTTATCCGGCAGAAAAACAGCTTTCCGGGTGGGACATCTGGGGCAGAAAATATGTGCTGCTGGCTTTATTGCGTTATTACGAAGTGCTTGACCGCGATCCGGCGATATTGCAGAGCTGCTGCCGTATGGTCGATCATCTGGCAGGTCAACTGGGGAACGAACCGGGTAAAAAACACATTCTTGAGTGCGGATTCCACGACGGGTTGGCTTCATCGAGCATACTTGGAGCAATCGTTGCCCTGTGGCGTTTGAGCCAACAGGATAAATACCGTAAACTGGCTGAATATATATGGCAAAGCGGCGGTTCCGGTCTGGGCAATGTTGCCGAGTGTGTTTTAACGGGGATTGCGCCGTCGGCATTGGGCAACAGCAAAGCCTACGAATTGACCAGCTTTTTTCAAGGCGCAGCCGAATGGGAAATGCTCGAAAGCGATCCCCGTCGCCGGGCAGCAGTTCTGGACTACTATCAGGCGGTGCTGGAGCGCGAGATCTTCATTACCGGCACCGGCGGCCTGAAAGATGAATGGGGCGAATATTGGTACGATGGTGCTTTGCGCCAAACGCGCAGTGATTGCGGCAGTCTGGGCGAAACGTGTATCAGCACAACGTGGGTGCATTACGCCGCAGATATTCTGGAACTGACCGATGACTGCCGCGTGGCCGATGAATTGGAAAAAACTCTTTACAATGCGGTATTGGGGGCAATGCATCCCTCCGGCCACCGCTGGGTACACGCCAATCCGACTCCGCTTACCGGCGGCGGCTGGAAGCGCTGTGCCGACGATCAGATCGGCCGCGGTTTCGGCACACCGTTCGGCAATAACGACTGCTGTCTGGCCCAGGGCCCGGAAGCTCTGGCCATGGCGCCGAAACTGGCAGTCATCCGCCGGGATGGCCGGGTAACGTTGAACTTTTTTGAACCGCTTACTTCCGGCAATCTGCAAGTCGGGGGCAATTACCCCTATGACGAAAAAGTTTTGATCCGTTTTACCCAGGCGGAAGAAACAACGTTGCGCATCCGGACGCCGGAATTCCTGAAAAGCATCCGGATGAATGGCAAGAGTCAGGATTTTACCTGCGGCGTATACTGGTCAATGCAGCGGCAGTGGAGTCCCGATGACTGTATAGAACTGGAATTTGACTTTGCTTTGCGTGAGATCCCTGCCCCCGGCAACAGTAATTTTGTTGCCGTCAGGCGCGGTCCGCTGGTACTGGCGGAAGATTCCCGGCCCGACGTGCCGGAAGCCAGGGTGCAGATCCGCTGGCGCAACAAAACCTTGTGCGAATATGCTTCAGCAGGCAATTTAATGAATAAAGAAAACAGTTTACGTGTTTGGTTCGAGCAATAAAAATATCACAACAAATTGCACATTTTTGTGCAAAAAAACAAGGAGGTAAGTATGAGTAAACAAAAAAAACAATTCACCCTTATTGAATTGTTGGTGGTAATCGCGATTATCGCCATTCTGGCGGCGATGCTGCTGCCGGCCCTTTCTGCTGCCCGTGAACGCGCCCGCAACGCCAACTGTCTGGCAAAACTCAAACAACTGGGGCTGGCCGAGCTTATGTATGCCGGCGACAACCACGACCATCGTGCGGTAGTGCCGATTTATGCCACGCTCGACGATTGGAGTTTTACCATCAGCAATACATTAAATGCCACCGCGTTTAATCCGGACCTGATCATCAACGGCGGTTATTTCGGCAGCGCTCCGACCAAAGTAGAACAGATCAAAAGCGAAGTCCAACGTAATTTTGTCTGCCCCAGCGACAGCAGTTTCGGCGGCATCGTCAATGCCAGCAACTGTTTACTGTCCAGCTACACCAACTTTTTCTGCCGTTCCGAAAGTCCTGCCGGTAAAGGGTATACTTTCAAACACAGCAATATGATCGTAGGCCGCGGCAATCCGGAATGTGCCATGTATTGCGAACTGGCCGGACAATACCCCTCCAGTTACAATACCAAATTCCACCCCAAAAGCTACAACTCCATCCATCTGGGCGGCCACACCAAATCAACCAATGTTACCAGCACCATGCAATCGGCATTTGCCAACAACGATATTTGGGGATTGCGCTGGTATGCTGAAGCAGGCATCCACGACTGATATTGGTCATGTAAGTGCCTGAAAAGCCAGTGGGAGCTGTTGCCCGGCAGCAAACCGGCGGCAACGCTCCCTTTTTTGTCTGAATTTTGTCCGGCCGGGGGATTTTTCCGGTCTGCAGCAACGGTTACATTTCGGCTTCCAAGTGCCGCTGATTGGTTCGGCGGCGAAACTCGGCCGGAGTGATGTTGAGTTTTTTCTTGAAGATCTTTATCAGATATGAGGCATCAAAGAAACCGCACGAAGCGGCGATTTCTTCCAGCGTGTGCGATGAGTCACTCAACATATTGCAGGCGCGTTCCAGCCGGCGGGTACTGATATAATCCGTCAGTGTGGAACCGATTTCCCTGGCAAAGAGCTGTCCGAGATATTCCGGAGAATAGCCGGCAATGGCGGCCAGTTCGCCCAGCACGATTTTTTTATTCAGATTTTCAGCAATAAAAAAGAGGACTTTGCCCAAACCTTTGCGGTATTTAGCCGTTTGCATAACTGTACTGCGCGAAGCATTGCGCAGCAGCAAAATAATAAAATCCACAAACAGCGCCCGGCTGCGCAAGAGTGCATACCGCCGGGTGGAAGCAAGCTCGTCGTTCAACTCTTCGAGCAAATGCAGTATCTGGTCGCAAACATCCGGCGCAAAGGTGCATTTTACCGGCAAAGCGCGTTGTTCATGCGGCAGATTGAGCTGGTAGTAAAGCTCGCCGGCCTCCGGCAGAAAAATCGCCTCGTTAAAAATCACATTAAAGTAACAAAGGCCGCTCTCGCCGTAATATTCGTGCGATGAACCAACCGGAATAATATAGAGGTCGCCGGAAAGCATCGGATGGATTATACTGTCGATGGCACACCAGCCCTTGCCGTGGGCAATATAAACGATTTCAATGGCATCGTGGCAGTGAATACTCTGATAGAATGGCGTGCCGCGCTTCTGAACCACCAGCGGCAGAGAATGTTTGCAGAGTTCCTGGAATTGAAATTGTTTCATATATCACCTCGCTGACAGTTAATATAAACAACAAACCGGCAAAATAAAAATCTTAATGGCATAAAATCTTGAAAAAATACCATTTATTGCAATTAAAATCCTATGCAAAGCAAAAAAATCATATTATTTTTACAAAAGAAACCCTAATCATGGAGGAATATATGATGTTGAAAAAATTTTTCTGTTTGAGTGTGCTGGTACTTGGAACCGCGTTACACGCCGGAAGCTGGGGCGATCTCTTTTATTACGAAAAAGAGTTTCCCCGGCGCGGCAATCTTGAATATCTCTCGGAGCGGTGCAAACTCGACTTGTATGTACCGGATAATATCAAAGGCTTCCCGACCGTGATCTTCATTCATGGCGGCGGATTGACCAGCGGCGTAAAATTCCAGCCGGGGTTTAATTGGCGCAAGATGGGGGTGGTGTCGATCAATTACCGTCTTTCCGGCGACCGCGCCAGCTGCCCGGATTATCTTTATGATGCGGCGGCGGCGACCGCCTGGGTGCTGAAAAATATTGAAAAATATGGCGGCGACCCCAAAAAAGTCTGTATTGCCGGAGCAAGTGGCGGCGGTTATCTGGCAGCGATGCTGGCGCTGGCGCCGGAATATTTGAACTGCTATGGTTTCCAGCCGCAGGATATTGCTCAATATTATGTTATTTCGGGTCAGATGACTACTCATTTTACTGTCCTCAACGAGCGTCAGCGCAAAGATCCTTCCGTGCCGAATCTGCTGCTTGACCGCTATGCGCCGCTTTTCCGCGCCCGACCCAATGTGCCGCCGATGACTTTTATCGTGGGCGATCCCAAGCTGGACTGGCCGGCACGAGTGGAAGAAAATATGTTTCTGGCGGCACATCTTACGCGTATCCACAACAATAAAAATATCCGCTTTTATTCATACGACGGCATCGACCATGCCGGGATCACGCCGCTGGCGGTACAGTTTATAAATCAGGATATATTAACGTTAAAATAACTTGGTGTTTTTATGAAAAAACTGTTTCTACTGCTGTTGAGTTTGTCAGCATGGCCGGTTTCAGTTTGGGCTGATTACGAAGCAAAATTCACTGCCGAAGCTGTAAAATCAGCCAAATACGTCTACGGAGCTTCGGCCGGCACGATCGACGGCACACCATGTCTGGTCATAAAAGGCGCCTCCTGCTGGGGCGTGGAATTGCCCGCAGCGGAGTATGCCAACCAAAAGTGTACTCTGACTTACGAGTATAAACTTGACAATGTAGGTGCAAATGATTCCACAGACTCCAATGCCGGATTCAAGGTCCAGATCGTCTATACCGTTGACGGCAAAAATCGCTACACCCACCGCGAACCGCTCCGCGGCAGCAGCGATTGGCAAAGCAATACACTTAAAATAACTTTCCCGGAAAATGTCAGCAAGATCATGCTGGAAGTTTCCGCACCTTCCGGCAAAGCCTATATAAGAAAACTCAAGTTGACCGGCAACAATGCGGCTGTATCGCGCAGCAGAAATGCACAGTTTCAGACCGTTGCGCCCACCGCCAAACCGCCGGTCATCGACGGAGAGTTCAGCCTGGATGAGTGGAAAAGTGCGGCCTGCGACCACGCTTTTATCTCCAAATCCGACCATCGCCAGAGCTTGCGCGAAGTATCGCTTTTTTACACCTTCGACAGCCACAATCTTTATCTGGCGCTCTTGAGCGTACTGCCGCCGCCGCCGCAAAAGTTGACCGGCGACGACCGTGCAGTCATTGAGCTGACCGATCCGGAAGGACGGAAACACACCTTTAATATTTATGCCAACAACAGCAACGATCTGCCGGATGGCTCGCGCTATTACGCCAGTCGCAGCGGCAGGATCCATGTGGATGCCCAGTTATCCGACACGCCCCGCTGGATCAGCGAAATCGCGATTCCGTGGCAAGCGCTGAACCGTTCAGACGCGCCCGATGGCGAAACGTGGCAGTTACAGGTGCGCCGGGTGTGGCTCAACCCGGCCGAAGAAGCAGTTTTAAGCCCGGAACCGCTGCAGCTTACGCTCGGGAGCAGCAAGGTGGCCAGTTCGATCCGTCTGGGACTGCGCGGCGAAGCCTGCCGGGTGAACTTTGCATTTTTCAACCCGACCCGGCAAGTACATGACCTGCAGATAGATCTGCTGATCCGGTCGCTGGAAGTACCGCAAAATATGAACCGCAACCTGACTCTGCAGCCGGGGGAACGGATCGCTTTTGAGCAATATTTTATGCTGGGTCGGCCACTCGACCGCAAAGTTACCGTTACGGTCAAAGACAAGAATACCGGTCATTTGATCTACAGCCGGGAAGTGGATTGGAACATATCTTCCGGGCTGGCATTCCACGACCCCGATCCGCCGATCACGATGAATTTCGGTCTGGCGCCTTCGCAGCAGCGGATCATTGCCAAGGTGGAATCTGCCTCGGCGGCACGTTTCAGCGATATAAAATCCGTGCGTTTTAAAATCATCAATGCCGACAATGTGGTCAAGCAGATCGTAACTGCCGAGCGTAAAGCGCCGGGATACTACTATCAGGATTGGAACTATCCGCCGCTGCCGGTCGGTGAATATTTTGTGGTCGCCGAACTGGTACATAACAATGGACATACCGAAGCGCTGCGCAAGAGCTTCTGGATCCGCAACTTTGACTGGGAAAATACTCAAGTGGCCATGGAACGCATGGTGCCGCCGCCCTTTGTGCCGCTGCAGAGTTCCGGCAATGAGATCAAAGCCTTGCAGACCGGCTACAATATCGACGGCATGTTCTGGAACAAAGTTTTTGCGCTGAACGAGAATATCCTCTCCGGTAATGTCAAACTGGTATTCAACGGCAATGTTGTTGCCACCGACCACGCTGAATTTACCGAACACGCTGACGATCTGATCGTGCGCAAATCGCACCATTCCGCGCCGGGACTCAAGGTGGAACTGCTTCAGGAGTACGAGTTTGACGGGGTTTGCAAAGCAACGTTCAAATTTATACCGGAGAGCGGCGTAAAATGTGAGTCGCTGTATATAGATATACCGCTTAAAGCCTCCGTTGCCCAACTGCTGCACAATACCGGCAAGGGCTGCCGCAGCAATGACTCCATGTGGGTTCCCGCCGGCAGCGGCACGGTGTTCAAATACCGATGCACCCGGAATTTCATCAACTACCCCTCGTATTTCTACCTGGGCGGAATTTTCAAAGGGTTCTGCCACTTTTCGGACGAAATACCGGCTCCTTTTGATGCGGTTTCCGAAGCAGTTACCCACGAGATCATCCGCAATGATTCCAGCGTGACTTTGCGTGTGCATCTGGCTCCGGCGGGTAAAAATCTGCCGCTCAAAGAGTTCGATTATGTATGCGGATTTCAGCCGACCCCGGTCAAGCCGCGTCCGCAAGGATTCCGGCAGTGGGCAGGCGGCATGACGATCACGCAATTTCCCAACACTTACATGAAAAACGGCATCAGCCACTACAAACAGTGTTTCAGCGACGCCCGGCTGGGGCATCCGCTGGTATGCTACAACAACGACTACGGTTTCATTGATTATCTGCTTACGCACCGGCAGGATAACGCCGGCGATCAGGAAATACGCCGGTGGATCGCAGATTTTCTGAAAAAGAATGATATGACTGATGAAAAATGGGAAGAAGTGCTTTTTGAAGGCGACAAAGCGTCGGTTTCGGAACGCATGTACCAAACGGCATATTTCGGGCGGAACAAACTCTTGCACCTTTACGCCAATCCGCGTGCCGGTTACCGCAACTGGCCGGAGTCGGAAATGTATGACGATGAGTGGATGGACTGGGGATTCCGTCAGCCCGATGACAGCTATTACCACCGTATACCGGTCAAAAGCTATTCGGATATGTTCCTTTACCGTCTGCGGGATTTTCTGCGGCGCTTCCCGCTGGTGCAAGGGGTTTATTACGACTGTTTGTACCCGAACAAATCCATTTCGCCGTTTCTGGGCGGGCGCTACCTTGCCCCCAACCGTTATTCGTTTACCTGCGACATATTCCACATGCGCGAACTTATGAAACGCTCGCTCAAACTTATGGCTATGGAAAGACGCTTCCTGCCGTGCGACCGGAATTATCCGTGGCTGGAAATCCACATGACCGACTGCAATATGGCCCCGGTCGTGGGTTTGGCAACATTTAATCTGAATTGGGAAATGAATTTCGGCAGAATGGATTATCAGGATCGTTTTCCGGAGGAATTCAATCTGGTGCAAACACTCGGAACCCAGACCGGTACGATTCCGGGCGTGATCGTGCAAACCAGCGGCAGTGTTGCCGAACGCGAACACCAGCAGAGAACGCTGCTGGCAGTGGGTTTTGCTTTTGATGTGCTGAATTTCTACGATGCAGGCTCCTGCGAAGACCAGCTTTCGGGCTACTACCCCAAGACGCTTTCGCTGGTGCGCCAATTCGGGTACGGCACCGGCGAGGTGGAGCATTTTCCCGGGTATCTGCCCGAAGCCAATCCGGTCAAATGCACGCCCGCCCAAGTCCGCATTACCACGCTCAAACATAAAGATGGCCGTCTGATGCTGCTGGTCGGCAATCTGGGCGAAAAGTGTCAGGTCAAACTGACTGTGCCTGACAACTTTGTCGATCTGGTCAATGCCGAAAACGGCCAGAGGATCGTCAACCATTCGTTTGAGCTGAAAAAACATGATAATGCCATCCTGACCGGGCGCTGGAAATAATACTGCAACATATTCCCCGACAGTAACAGTTGCAAAGCCTTGAGCTTTGCAACTGTTACTTTTTATGATTATCCAATTGCCGGGGCGAGAAAGTTGAAAAAATCCTGATTTGTGCTATATTATATATCAAGTATATAAAAAAATTGCAAATCAGGAGATTTACCCTTGAAACATATCCGGAATTTTTCGATCATTGCCCATATCGACCACGGCAAATCCACGCTGGCCGACCGGCTGCTGGAGTACACCGATACCGTGGAAAAGCGCGAAATGCAGGATCAGCTGCTCGACGGCATGGATCTGGAACGCGAACGCGGTATCACCATCAAATCCCACCCCGTGCGGATGCGCTACAAAGCCAATGACGGTGAAGTTTATCAGATCAACCTTATCGACACCCCCGGACACGTGGACTTCAACTACGAAGTCAGCCGTTCGCTGGGCGCGTGCGAAGGTGCGCTGCTTTTGATCGACGCCACGCAGGGCGTACAGGCGCAAACCGTTGCCAACGTGAATCTGGCGTTCAAGGAAAATCTGCATATCATCCCCTTGATCAACAAGATCGACCTGCCGGCGGCGAATTTGGATCTTTGTTACGAACAGATGGAAGAAGTTCTGGCGATCCCGCGCGAAGAAGCGCTGCTGGTATCCGGCAAAACCGGCGAAGGCGTACCGGAACTCTTTGAAGCGGTAGTCAACCGGATCCCCGCGCCGACCGATATTGAAGGCGGCCCGAGTGCGCTGATCTTTGACTCCACCTACGATGCCTACCGGGGCGTAGTGGTCTATGTGCGGGTCATGAGCGGCGAGTTCCGCCGCGGCGACCGCATCCGGCTTTTCAGCACCGGGTTGGAAAGCGAAGTCAAAGAAGTCGGATTTTTCAGTCCCGAAATGCGGCCGGCCGAGTGTTTGCGAGCCGGCGAAGTGGGTTATCTTATCCCCAATATCAAGAGTCCTTCCGATACTAAAATCGGCGATACGGTAACTTTGGCCAAAACTCCGTGCGAAGCACCGCTGCCGGGCTTTAAAGAAGTCCGACCGATGGTTTTCAGCGGTATTTATCCGATCGACAGTGCTGATTACGACCAGCTGAAGTTTTCGATGAGCAAACTCCAGCTCAACGATGCGGCATTTATCTATCAGGCGGAAAGTTCGGCGGCGCTGGGCTTCGGTTTCCGTTGCGGATTTCTCGGCTTGCTGCACATGGAAATCATACAGGAGCGGCTGCGCCGGGAATACAATATGGATATTATTGCCACCTATCCCAGCGTGATCTACCATGTTTATCTCAAAGACGGCTCCATGGTCGAAGTCGACAACCCCGTCTATCTGCCCGACCCCTCCGGGGTCGACCGCATCGAAGAACCGCTGATCGTAGCCAGATTGATGCTGCCCAACAACTATATCGGCGATGTAATGAACCTGATCATGAGCAAGCGCGGCATTTGCACGCGCACGGATTCGGTGGATGCCAATCACGTTATTATTACTGCCGAACTGCCGATGCACGAAATACTTATCGACTTCCATGATAAACTTAAAAGTATCACCCGCGGTTACGGCAGCATGGATTATGAACCCGCCGGATACCGGGCCGACAAACTGGTCAAGCTCGATATATTGGTCAATGGCGAACCGGTGGATGCCTTTGCTTCCATTGTTCACGCCGATATGGCCTACGGCCGCGGCCGGCAGATCTGCGAACGGCTCAAAGATGTGATCCCGCCCCAGCAGTTCCAAATCGCCATTCAAGCGGCGATCGGCGGCAAAGTCGTGGCGCGCGAAACTATCCGGCAGCTGCGCAAAAACGTGCTGGCCAAGTGCTACGGCGGCGACATCACCCGTAAGCGCAAGCTGCTCGAAAAGCAGAAAGAAGGCAAAAAACGCATGAAAATGATCGGTCAGGTCAACATTCCGCAGGAAGCCTTTGTAGCCGTCTTGCGCAACGCTGACGACGATAATTGATGCTGGGAGGCAAAGCCTGTCAATGAATAAGATCTTTGAATTCTGGAAAAACTACCGGCTGCGCCGGGGAGTGAAAAAACGCATCAGTGCGCTGAAAACGTTCCGCCACTCCGACGAAGATATTTTGTCTGACAGCGCGCTCGAAGAAATCGACGCGCTGATAGCTGACGGCGAAGCGCTGGTCAAAACACCGGATAACGAACCATGCAAAGAGTATGGCGACAGCTGCAGTGCTGTTCTCGCCAAATACAATCAGTATGGCTTCATGCGCGAAATACTCGATGTACTGGCCGTGGCTTTGATGGTGGCATTCGGCATACGGGCGCTCTTTTTCCAGCCGTTCAAGATCCCGACCAGCTCCATGCAGCCGACTTTGTGCGGCATCCACTATATAGATATAGAAAAAGCCCGGGCAGTCAACGGTGTGTCGCCGCTGTTGGGCAAAGCCGGCACGATCGGCGATTACCTCTTGTTTTCGGCCCGCAGAGCCGAGCTGAATGTTGACCCCAAAGCTAAAATCGGCGACAATTTCTTTTATCAGAAAAAGTACCTCTTCTTTGATAATACGATCATTCCGGCTGCTGACGGACGCCAATTCGTTTTGCCCGGCACGCCGGACAAGGTCGAAGAATATTCTCAAATCGTTCCGGCCCAGCGTGTTTCCGGCAAAATCGTCGATGGGTTCCTTTCCGATGGCGACCATTTGTTTGTCAATCGCTTGAGTCTGCATATAACCGGGCCGCGGCGCGGCGATGTAATGGTTTTTGAAACTGCCGGATTATGCGGTCCCCGGGGCGAAAAACCCTCCGACAGCGGTGCGTACTACATCAAGCGCATTGCCGGGATGCCGGGCGATACGCTCAAGATCCAAAACGATGTTTTGCTGGTCAAAGAAAAGGGTTCCGATGTCTTTGTGCCGGTTTATGAATTGGCGCCCAACATGAAGAAACTCTACTCCGGCAAGGGTGGTTATCAGGGCCACTGCAATGAATTGCCCGGCGGCGGCTCCAACTTCCTGCGCCGCGAAAATGATGAGTTCAAAGTCCCCGAAGACCACTATTTTATGCTGGGCGACAACACCCGTTTCAGTGCCGACAGCCGCGTCTGGGGGGCGGTTCCGCGCCGGAATCTTATCGGCCGCCCCGCGATAGTCTTCTGGCCGTTTTCGCGCCGATGGGGGACGGTCGACCGTTTGGATCCGATTGATGCACCCACCGGGGAAGCCGGACGCAGAACGTTTAAGAGTATGTATTTACAATAAAATTTCAGGATAATATTATTATGTCGCAAAATGCTGTTTTTTTGATCTCTGCCACTGACCGCAAAGGGCTGTTGGCCGAAACCACCATGTTTTTTTATCAGCGCAACTTCAATATCATCCACTGCAGTCAGTACACTGACGCAATGGAAAATTTGTACTTTATGCGCATTATGATCGACCTCACCGGCATGAACATTACCCGCAAAGTGCTGGAACAGGAGTTCGCCGAGCTGGGCAGCAAATTGAGTTTTTCGTTCAAAGTTTACTATTCCGATGCTGTCAGCCGGGTGGCAATCATGGTCAGCAAGACCTCGCACTGTCTGTATGATCTGCTGGTGCGCCGCGAAGATGGGTTCCTGCCCTGCGAAATACCGCTGATCATCAGCAATCACCCCGATCTCGAAAGTGTGGCCGACCGTTTCCAGATCCCGTTTTACTGCTGCCCGATCAAGGACAAATCGGCCAAAGCCGAGCAGGAAGCACAGGTCATTGAGCTTTGCGACAAACACCACATCGACCTCGTGGTCATGGCCCGCTACATGCAAGTGTTGAGCGATGATTTCATCAGCCACTTTAATGGCAACATCATCAATATCCATCACGCTTTCCTGCCCGCGTTTCAGGGCGGAAATCCGTACAACCGCGCCTGGGGCCGCGGCGTGAAAATGATCGGCGCAACTGCCCACTACGCAACCGCCGACCTCGACGAAGGCCCGATCATTGAACAGGATGTGGAACGCGTTTCGCACGAACACTCCCCCGATGACCTCAAAGAAATCGGCCGCGATATCGAACGACGCGTCCTCACCCGCGCCGTAAAAGCACACCTCGACCACCGGGTCATCCTTTCCGGCTTGCGCACGATCATCTTTTAAGGCTGCAGAGATTGGTTTTTTTGGGGGTGTTGCAAAACTCTGAATAGTTTTGCAACACTTTTTTTGTAGTAATTAAGCTCAAATATGTAACATATCCGGTTATTCTGCGTTATATTTTTGCATTTTCTCATAAATTTGCTTTGAGGG
>SUWA01000025.1 GCA_015061695.1 Lentisphaerota bacterium | reverse complement strand
CCGCCCAATGCTATGTTGCAGACCGGCGACTGGTGTCGCCCGGCGGCATTGCTATCGCTCGCCGCCCAATGCTATGTTGCAGACCGGCGACTGGTGTCGCCCGGCGGCATTGCTATCGCTCGCCGCCCAATGCTATGTTGCAGACCGGCGACTGGTGTCGCCCGGCGGCATTGCTATCGCTCGCCGCCACGCTCGCGCGATTGCTTCGCTCCCGCGCTTGCGTTTCGAGCGCGATAGTGTAGACCGGCGACTGGTGTCGCCAGCCTTTAAAGCGGCAAGGCAAATGTCCTACACGTCCTACAGGTCCTACACGTCCTACAGCCGCCATCTATCCTGCTGCCCGCGTATCGCGGCGACCCCGGTTGCTGTGCAAGTTTTATCGGGCCTCAAAAACCTTTTAAAAACTCCACTTTTTTTCTTTTTTACTGCTTGAAAAAACACTCATATTGTATATATTACTCTCCCGGATTCTTTTATAAAAACATTCAACAATTTTTTTTTGGGGGGGCTCGACCGTGAAAAATTTTTTCCGCAATTCTAAAATCTGTTTTGTTTCATCGCTTTCGCTTATTTCGATGGCCGCATTTCCGGTTATGGCTGAAGAAAAAGCTCCTGCTTTGCTTTCTGCCCGGGATCTGAATTATCATGTCAAACGCTTGGGCGAGGAAGGCAAAAATGATGAACTTTCTGCTTTGTGTGTTCAACAATCACGACTCGGCAGCGGCCGGGCGGATATCCTGCTGGGGATCGGCGCACTGCATCAGAATGATCTCGAAACAGCCGCCGAATATTTCCAACAGGCCGTGAAAAAGGGTTCGATTGAGGGCGATTTTTATCTGGCCACGCTCATCAAAGGCGATGGCAGCGACCCCGGAAAAGTGGCCGAAGCCTTTCAAATCTACAAGCGTCTGGCCGGGCAAAAAGTTCCGGAAGCCAGTTTTCAGGCCGGGATCATGCTGATGGATGGCTCCCACGGCGGTGAGCCGGATACGGCCACGGCGATCAAGTACATTCTTTTTGCGGCCGAACAGAATTATTCCGAATATGACAGTCCGGAGCGCCAGCATAGCATTGCCGCCGCCCAGCTGGTCATGGGTGCGTATTACAAAGAAAATTCCCAGTGGGAAAAAGCCTATGAGATGCTGGATAAAGCTGTGGAGTCAACAATGATCAATCTTGCTCCGGCCTGGCGTATGCTGGGTGTTATGTACTTTGCCGGCAACGGCTTGAACGCCCCCCGTTATGACTGGGCCGAACTTTGTTTTGCGGCAGCCTACCGGCTGGAAAAGGATGCTTCTACCGAGTTTAATCTGGCGCTGTGTGCCGCCGAACTCGGCAAACCGGACAAGATGTTTGAATATGCCCGACTGGCGGCGGCCCGGGGCGATGAAAATGCCAAAAAACTTTTATCTGACAAGCATTTTCATCAACATGTGAATGACAAGCGCGATAAACTGGCTGCTGAAAAGCAGAAGTCGCGCGGCAACGCCATTGCCGCTGCGCATCAATCATATTTTGATCACAGCAAAAAAATGCTGGGCACTTCGGCGCCGGAGGTTTTTGCCGAACTTGCCGGCTATACAGCCAAGACCGGCCGTATAGATATGGTGCGTTTCCCGGAAAAATATCAGATCCCGGGCTGGTGTCTGGATATGGATGAAGTGAATAAAGAACTTGACAAGCACCTTTTTAAAGACCGCGAGCGCGACGGACGTTGGATGACCGATGATTTTTTGCTGGCGCCGTCGGAAAAAAATCTTGCGCCGCTCAACCCGACCATCCGCGCGATCAATATGGGACACGAAGACGCCGCTGTTGCTGCGATGAAAAAAGCCGGCTATCGCCAGCTTACCGTCCCGGAAATCAGAGCCATGGCCCAAGCGGTGAGAGCTTCTTTCAAAAAGTATGATAAAAACGGCAGCGGCGAAGTCGCCCCCGTCTGGGAATTGCTTCGGGATATTGAGATCGACCAGGAATATGCCGAAGTTACGATCTGGCAGATCCGCGACGATCTCTATTATATGTTGATGCTGGATACATCCGGCCGCTGGCAGGTGCGCGACTACAGTTTTATTTTTGTGCAGGGCGACAAATATATTTCGCTGGGCGACAGTTGTTCGCCGCATGGCATTGCCGAGGCGGCCACGATCATGGGGGTGTTGAATCTTGATCTGGACAGTTTGTGCAATCTGGCGGTAAAACTGGAAGAAGGCGACATCGTCAGGTTGTTCGAAGATGAAGATACGGTCGAAGCTATCCTGCTGGGGCTCGACAGCATGGATCACTGGGGCGGCAGTTACAATCTGGGGGTCTTTTATCTGAATCGCAACAAAAAAGAATTGGGCGAAAAGTACATCAAACGGGCTATTGAACTCCGCAAAAAAAGCGAACAGAAATAAAACTGTTTTCCTGTGCTGGCAAATTAAAGTGACGGATGCGTTTTAAGCTCAAAAAATACAATGTGACGGCAAAATGACGGATGAAATGACGGAACAAAAATCAACTGCTTTTTGCCGTTTTTTATGAGGTGAGTATGAAAATTTTGACAACACTCGTTGCCCTGACTTTGGGGACTATGTCAATGGCGGCGCATCTGGATATAGTCCCGGATAAACCCCATTATCAAGTGGGCGAAACAGCAATTTTTACTGTTACGGCGTGGGAGTCGGATCAGCAGAAGCTGACCGGCGGCTGTTTTGAAATAACTTTGTTTGATTCCGGCCAGCGCCTGTCCGGCAACAGTATAAAAGTGGATTTGAGTGTTCAAAATCCGCTGCGTATTACCGTCAAGGCGGAGCGGAGCGGTTTTATTATGCTCAAGGCCGGCAGCTGCACCATGCCGGATGGTCAGGTTATCAAATGGGCCAATAAACCATTTTTGCCGATGGGGGCGGCGGCCGTGGCGCCGGAAAAACTGCAGAGTGCGACCGCACTGCCGGAGGATTTCGACGAGTTCTGGCAGCGGGGGATCGAAAAGTTCAAACATGCTTCCATTACTGTAGTTCCGGCCGAAAATATCCGGCGCAACGGTTACAATGTTTTTCGGCTTACGGTTGCCTTGCCGGATAAATCATGGAGTATGGATGGCTTGCTTTCCGTGCCGCAAGCGCCCGGCAAATATCCGGCCGTGGTGAGTGTACCGGGGGCCGGTCCGGGGACAGTCGGTCCGGTGCCTTATGTCCGCTCCCGGACTCCGGCGATCGAGTTGTTTATGAATCTGCATAATTTTCCGATGGCTCTCACCTCCCAACAGCAGCAAGAGCGTTATAAATGCTACAATGCTTCTTTCCCCGAAAAAGCCTACATGTATGCCGGGGCAGATGACCGCGGAAAATACACCTATTTTTATGCGTGGCTTGCGCTCAACCGGGCGGTGGATCACATTCTGCTCATGGATGAGTTTGACGGCAAAAATCTGGCGGCGACCGGTTCCAGTCAGGGCGGCGGTTCTGCTTTGGCGCTGGCCTATCTGAATAAGCGTGTCAGCTGTGTGGTGGCCAATGTACCGGCATTTTGCGATCATCATGGCTGGAAACTCGGCCGCAGTTCCGGCTGGCCGCATTTGCATGACAAACTTCAGGGGCGGGCCGATGCGGCTGCACCATACTTTGATGCGGCGAATTTTGCCCGGTTCATCCGGGTACCGGCGCTGATTTCGGCCGGATATGTTGATACGGTCTGTCCGCCATCTTCGGTCTATGCCATGTACAATAACCTGCCGGGGCGCAAAACGTTTTATCCCATGTACCGGCAGGGGCATGTATTGAACCGGGAGTTCAGAGATTTTGCAGCTGAATTTCTGCAAAAAGAGTTTGGCGAAAAGCCGTAATCTCCGCTGCCGGAGAAGGTTATTCCTGCGTAATACAGACGCTTTCCAGCGTGGCACCCTGATCGGAATAGATGGTCAATGCGATCCAGCGGTCGGCTTTTATGGTGTAATCAAACGAGTAAACGCGCATCCGGCCGGAGAGTTGGCACGAGCCGATTTTTTCTGAACCGTGGTATTTCCGGGTCAATTTGCCGTTGCTCCAGTCATCGTGATAATTGGGCGCAGTGATTTGCAGTGTGCCGCGGCCCGAAGCGCGGATATGAAGCCGGAATTTGCGCGGCTGTTCTGATTGCCCGAGCAACCCTTTCCAATCCCAGATCAGCTGATTGCATGAGCCGTGCGGTGCCAGCTGCAAGCCGTGTTTTCCGGCTTGAGTTATCGGGGAAGCGTTTTTCAGATTCCAGTTTTTCACCTGATTGGTTTTACGGTCGATCGCAGAAAAATCGCTGTTGACGAGCCGGGCGCGGTCGATAAACAGGGTGCGGAAGCGGCTGCGTTGATTTTTGTTTACTCCATCCAGCGCGATCCGGCCGAATCTGCCCTGCCGGATGATATTGAATTTCCACAATGCTCCGGGCGCAAAAACGCCGTCGGTATGACAGGCAGTCAACGCTATTTCGAGCGTATAACCTTGCGGCGTATTCCGGATACGGGCCGTTACTCCCGGCAATGCGGTTGTTTTTTTGCCGGATAGAGTTGCAGCTGAAACAGTTCCGTCTGTATTTACGCTTATCCGGTAACAGGTATCAGAGTTGTTGCGCGGGTCGAGGGTGATTTCTACTCTCTCGTTGTCGGAACGCATGGCCTCCGGCCGGTTGGCCACGATCAAAAAATACAACTTTTCCCGGTCGGCCAGCACTCCGGCAAAAGTTTGCAATTCATCGGGCAGCGGGTGGATCTTCTTATTTTTGATGAGTTTGAAATCCCCCGTCCACCCGGCACTTGTCCACGCCGGATCAGAATCGCTGCCGTCCACATTGACGGGTGATTTCAGCAACGCTGCATTCAGAGTTTTGTCCAATTTTTTGCGGTAAGTCTGATTGGGTTTGATCCAGAACAGTTCCAGATATTCCCGGTCGTTTTTTATGCGCTGCAAGGTAACGGCATCGCCGTCGGCCAGCACTTCGGCCTGATCGAGCAGCGCCAGCAGCCGGGTTTGAAAACCGGGCTGCATCAGCAGTGCTTGCGTGCGGCTGTCGCCCCGGGGATAGCCGAAGCAGCCATTGCCATTGCGCCACGCCGCCCGCCGCAGCTCATGAAACTGCCGCATAGCCGGATAAGCCGTACCATAATACTTGGATTCAACTTCGCTGATGAGTTGTTTTATATCCAGATCCGGATTCCAGGTAAGTTTGCCGGCTATATAAAAATAGAGCCAGTTGCTGCGCAGCCGGTGAGCCGCATGATGCGGATCGGCCGAAAACGCGGGAACGTTGCGGAAATTGGCATCGGCAAAAGATATTTCTTCCTTCCAGCCGGCAATATTCATGGCTCGGTAAGTTTTCAGATCTGCGGCCAGCACTTCTTCCAGCGGAGCCCAGCCCGGCGGCGTGCAGTAGGCATATTCATACAAATGCAGTGCGCGGGGATTCAGTTGGAGCCACGCCTGGAGCAGCGAAAATATTTCCACATTGCGCATACAGTTTTTGTCGTCGATGGTATGGGCGTAACAGCGGCCGTGAGTACAAAAATAGACACTCATGCGCGGGTCGAACTTAAAATTTTCCGGCAGCTGCCGATAGTTGGCATACGCCCAGACATCCAGTTGAGCATCGGGGCAGCGCAAATAGACCATCTGCCCTATATCGTACACGGTGGAGTGAAAACGTCTGGCCAGATCCAGCCGGCTGCTGCTGTCCAGTGCGCGGCAGTTGGCGCACTCGCACCAGTTTTTTTCCGAATCCGGCGCGCCGAAGAGATAAGTTATACGTTTGCCGTATTTTTTATGCAGCGCTGTAACGTGTTCTGCGGTCAGCTTCCGCACCTGCGGATTGCTCAAACAGTGGTGCGTGTTGTTGTGATCTTTGTTTTGCAGCCGTTTGCCGCCGACCAGCGCAAAGTATTCCGGATGCGTTGACAGGTATTTCTGCGGCGGAACGGCATTGTAAAAAGCCAGATGACCACCGTAATCAATGGTGTGGTCAGCATTGCGGGCGCTGAAAAAATCCTGATTGCGCTTGTCGTGCAGCGCCCCTGACGCACATTGCAGCCGGTTGCGGGCCGCCCAGCGTTTGCCCGCCGGCGCCAGCCCGCCGGCCGAGGTTTGCGATACACTGCGCCACAAAAAGCACGGTTCCTGAACTTCGTTCAGATCCTTCAGGACAATATCGGGCTGCCGGGGAACAAACTCTTCTGCCGGATTGAACCAGCATACCCCCAGGTGGTCGCTCAACAATCCGTAAACGCCGTAAAGCGTGCCGACCTGGGTTTTGCCGATGATGTACAGACGGTTCTTTCCGGTTTTGAGCCAGTAGGATTCATCTTTCCGCCCGGCCAGCATTTGTTGGGCTTCCGGCGGGATGCCGGGGGTATCGACAGTACCCAATATGATGCAGCAGCCGCTCATTTTTTGCGAAATAAAGAATTCGCAGCCGGAGATCCTGCCCAGATAGTTCTGCAATTCGGCGGCGGCGGTTTTTTCGCCGGGCAGCGCCTGACGCGCAAGATAGATCCGTCCGGCGGCCCTGCCGTTGGCCGTCAAAGGCAGCGCCCATGTCTGCGGCACGCACATCAGTGCCCCGAAAACCAGCAGAAGGATGATGATTTTATGCTTGAATATCATAGTTCAATAGCGCAAAGCATCCCAGTTTTTGCGTAAAATTTCCAGCGAAACTTTTTGTACCGTGCGCACTTCCGGCGCAAAGACCGAGAGGCGCATTTCCTGCATCAGCAATACAAAATCGTGGAGCATGGGGGCCAGTTCCAGTTCCGGCACATTGGCCAGCGCCAGATCCAGTTTTGCCACATAAGGCTCCAGCGGCTCATACTTTAGTGCATCCTGCCGGGGGTTGGCGATCAGGCGCTGAAGTCTTAATTCCAGCCCGCGCAAATAGCGTTTGTAGCGCTCGTGCCACATACTGTTCTGCAGAAACCCGGGCCGGAAGTAGAATTCAAGTTCCGCATCTATATCGTCGATCGCCGCATTGGATGCGGGGAGTTTTTTCATCAGTGTGCGCACTTTGTTTTCGGCTTCAAAAATATCCAGCAGGGTGTCGAACAACTCTTCGGCGCAGTCGGCAAAACGGCCGCGGGCAGCTTCGCGGGCCTGATCAAAAGCTGCTTTACTGCGGATCTGCCAGCGGCAGTGCTGGTCGCCCAGCGCAGTTAATATGGCTTCCTGCATCAGATCTTCTTTCCAGTTATACCGGGCGTGTTCGGGAGTGCGTTTGAAAAAATATTTTTCCTGTTGGGCAGTCAGCTTAAAATCTTTTTTGATGGCACTGAACAACCCTTTGAGCTGGATTTTCAGCAAGGCGCTCAACCCCTGATCGTGGCGGCGCACGGCTTCGGCTTTTTTCAGATAAACGGCGGAACCCACCAGACCGGACTCATCGCAAAAGAGTGCCGGATAGGCTTCGTCGCCGGATTTATCCGTCAGTTTGAGCGTTTCCGGCAAGGCCGGTACGCAGGGGAAATTTTCGCCCGGTTCGGCCGCAAAAGCCCGGGTTTTGGGCAATGCGTTGGCAATCTGCGAGGTGGAGCGTTCCAGATTGGGTACTTCGGTCAACAGATCCGATGCACGGCCGTCTTTATTCAGGATCAGCAGTTTCATCTTCAAATATTCGGGCATAACGACATTTTCAAAGGCGTTATGCTTGACGATTACGTTCCACTTGCAGAGTTCATCGGCCAACGCTTCGCTCAAACTGCGCTCGTTGAAAATCCTGCCGGAACGCCAGGCGCTGACAAACTCTTCAATAAAGCTGCTCATCGGCGCGATCTTCTGCCGGTCAACTTTGGGCAGACTTTTCAGATAAAACTCAAGTTTTTCGGCGAGGAATCCCGGCACGATCGCTTCCAACGCCCACGGCGGCAGAAGTTTGCAATTTTCTTCGTCGGCGATCAGTGTAATGCCGTCGCGTGCTTCGCCGGGGTCAAAATTGTATTCCAGCGGAAAGGCCGCCTCGCTGAAAATCAATTCATCGGGGTAGTCTTTTTCGGGATCGCCGGGGAGCGAACCGCGCTCCCAGAGGACTGATTCCGGCACAAAAAAGTTTTTATGAAAACGCTTCCAGTGGTTGCGGATCTCCTGCACGCTGTAGAAATTTTCCGGCAGAGCAGTTTCAAAAAACTCTGCCAGAGCGTTTTCGTCGAACAGCATTTCCGGCCGCCGCATTTTCAGCTCGAATTTGCGTACTTTGCGGGCGCTTTTCAAATATTTTTCCAGCCAGGTTATCCCCCTTATGGAGTGTTCATCCAGCTGATTGCGGATCAGCGCTTCCTGAATGAATACCTTGCGGGCCTCTGCCGGATTTACCGGGCCGTAATGACGCTGCCGACCGGGGTGGATCAGCAATCGCCCGCAGGTGATGCGTTCGCGGGCGGCAACAAAGCCGGAATTGGGCGAATAATGCACCTGATCGTAGACGCTTTTGCACAAATGCGGCGCAATATTCAGCAGCCACTCCGGTTTGGCTTCGGCACAGCCGCGCCCGAAGACCTGACTGGTTTCCACCAGCGCAAATGTAAAGAGCCATTCCGGCGGATTTTTGCGTTTGGTCAGCGCCGAGCCGGGGAAGATCCTGAAGCGTTTGCCGGCCATGTCAAAGTAATTTTTCTGTTCGCGGTCAAAATAACCGAGCTGACGGGGCAGTCCGGAAAGTATGGCCTGATGCAGAGCATCGTAGTCAAACTCATTAAGCGGGGAATCGCTCAAGATATTTTCCCACGAGTTTTCCAGCGCTATTGAACTTAAATCTTCCACCAGATTGCGCCATTCGCGTACCCGGCGGTAGTTGAGGTAGTTGCTGTTGGCATAGCGCCGCAGCGCCGAATTGCTGTGCTGCGCAGAGTAGACTTTTTCCAACGCATCGTACAAATTCAGCGCAGTGGCAAAGTCCGAACGCTCCGAGGTCCATTGCTTGTGGGCCGTGTCTGCGGCCTGGGTTTTTTCAAAGGGCCGTTCGCGCACATCGGCAATGCTCAAAAATGCGGCAATGACTACAATTTGTTTCAAAACTTTGCGTTCCGCGGCCGCCAGCAGCATCTTGCCCAGCTGGGGATCCAGCGGCAGCGCACTCAAATTCCAGCCGCAGGGCGTAAGGCAGTTCCGGCCGTCGATCGCGCCCAGATCCTGCAGCGTGCGATAGCCGTCGCGGATCAGTCCGGGAGCGGGTGGATCGACCAGCGGAAAATTTTCGATCGCACCGAGTTTGAGCGAGGCCATCTGCAGGATCACACCGGCTAAATTGGAGCGCTTGATCTCCGGATCGGTGTAAGGAGCGCTGTTATGCGCATCGTCTTCGCTGTAAAGGTGTACGCAAATGCCGTCTTCCAACCGGCCGCAGCGCCCCCGGCGCTGGCGGATGCTGGCTTGCGAAACAAATTCAACATGCAATTCCTGGATCCGGGTGCGCGGGTTGTAGCGCGACAGCCGCACCAGTCCGCTGTCGATAACGTAGCGGATCCCGGGAATGGTCAGACTGGTTTCGGCCACATTGGTCGCCAGCACGATGCGGCGCATCCGGCCGGGCGAAAAGATCCGGTTCTGTTCGGCGGCGCTCAAGCGGCCGAAGAGCGGCAATATTTCGGTATTTTTGTAGCGGCGGCCGGTCAAAAGTTCGCTGCAGTCGCGGATCTCGCGCTCGCCGGGCAGAAAAACGAGTATATCGCCGCGATTGTCCAGTTCGCTGATAAACTCCACGCCGCGGGCGGTGTGTTCAGCAAGTTCCTCATCTTTGTACGGTTCCAGATAACAGTCTTCGATGGGGAAGGTGCGGCCCTCGATTTCGACAAACGGTGCATGGTCAAAAAACTCTGCGATTTTTTCTGATTCCAGTGTGGCCGACGAAATTATCACTTTCAGATTTTTCCGGCGCTTGAGCAGTTTTTTCAGATAACCCAGCAGAAAGTCGAT
The DNA here is from genome assembly GCA_015061695.1 of Lentisphaerota bacterium. GTDB lineage: Bacteria > Verrucomicrobiota > Lentisphaeria > Victivallales > Victivallaceae > SIG78. The sequence continues at coordinate 22,337 of SUWA01000025.1, read as the reverse complement.
ATTCAGCGAGCGCTCGTGTACTTCGTCAAGCATGATGCAGTCATATTGCAGCAGTTCCGGGTCATCGCGGGTTTCGGCCAGCAGGATGCCGTCGGTCATAAACTTAACTACGGTATTTTCAGAAGTATGATCGTCAAATCGCACTTTATAGCCGACTTCGCAGCCGAATTCCGCTTGCATTTCGTTGGCACAGCGCCGGGCCAGCGACGAGGCTGCCAGCCGCCGCGGCTGGGTACAGCCGATGCGTCCATAGCGGCCGCATCCGGCTTCCAGCGCCATTTTGGGCAGCTGGGTGGTTTTGCCCGAACCGGTGGAACCGGCTACGATGATCAGCTGGTGTTCCCGGATCAGCTGAACTATCTCTTCCCGCCGGGCGCTGACCGGCAGATTTTCCGGATAGACCGTTACAAGTTTATCGGCAAAACCTTTGAGCGAACGCTGTTCCGCCAGAGCGGCGCGTTCGAGCAAGCGCTTGAACGGTATCAGCAGATTTTCCGGCAGCATGGAGTCGTTTTTCAGCTCGCGCCCGGTCAATTTATTGAATTGGCGTTTGAGTTTTACACTGTCGGACAAGCGGGCATTGCGCAGTTGCCGTTCGAGCTGCCGCCGGGCATCTTGCACCGACAGCGGCGGAGTGTTCAATGGTTGTAACAATTTTTCATTCATCATATTGCAGATTTTTCTGTTTACATGCCCGAACCGTTGCGGCGGCGGAACTCCGAGGGCGAACACTGATAGATTTTTTTGAACGCGTGGCAAAAGTGGCTGCTGTCAAAAAATCCCCATTTGGCGGCGACTTCTTCCAGCGCCATGTTGCCGGCAGCAATATCGCGCGCGGCCTGACTGATCCTGGCACGCGCGGCAAACTGGCCGAAACTGCTGCCGAGCGCTTCCCGGAAGAGTTCGCTGAACCTGCTGACGCTTAAACTGCACGCCTTGGCTGCCGCCGTCAGCGTTACGGGTTCAGCCCCGGCGGCACTGGCCAGTTCGATTGCCGGCCGCAGCCGGGCGAAGCGGTAGCTGGAGGCTTGGGCGTGTTCAGCGTCAGCGGGGTGTTTTTGCGCCAGATGTTCAATTGCCTGCAGCAGCAGACTGTTGATCAAAAGCCAGCTTTTCTGCTGCCAGCAGTTGTGGTGTTTGTTGTACCAGTGGAACAACTTGCGGCCGCTTTCCAGAAAAAAGAGTTTCTGTTCCAAAGTTTCCGGCACATAGCGTTGTTCCGGCGGCACGGTAAACGGCAGCAGCCAGTGGCAGGTGCCGAACGGATCGACCGAGCCGAGTGAATTCATTTCCAGATTGATCGCCACCAGAAAACTGCGCCGTTCCAACGCCCGGCAGGCGTGTGGTTCCCAGCACATGGTCCAGAAGCACTCGCCGCGGCGGCAGATGCGCGAATAGTCGTTGTAAACCACTTCCACCGCGCCGGTCAGCACGATGCACAACTGCAAAGCGTAATGCACGTCGCCGGAGTATTTATCCGACGGCTGCGGCGCAAACATACAGTCAATATTGAACGGACTGTCGGGTGCCAGCGAGGGATGCCGTTGTTTTTCGAGGGCAATGGTACTTAAATCCGGCATAAAAGAGTTGCTCCCTGAAAATTAAAAGAGTACGCCCTGGGTCGGACGCGGGGAATCTTTTCCGGCGCTCTCCCGGTCGGCTTGACCGGTATGTTCCTGCTGCTCGCCCCAGCTGAAAAGGTCATCGGCATCTTGGGCGGCAGCAGCAGGCGGTGGCGCTGCACTTGCAGGTGTTCGGGGAACATCCGCAGCAAATTCTTTTGGCAGCTCTTTAAGGACGCTTTTGAGTTCATACTCCCGGGCAAAGCCGGCGATTTTTGCCCAGTCAGGCGGCCGTTTGACCAGATTGCCGGCCAGCGGGCCGAGTTCATTTTCCGGCCAGAGGGTCCGCAGCGCGATCAACTTCCGGTTGCGTTTGATAAGTTCCTGACTGTTCAGGAGTTTATCGCGGGTCTTGAGATTGCTGACCAGCGCGGGATCGGCAAAGAATTTTTCCAGCGAACCGGCGCTTTGCAGGATCCCGGCCGCCGTTTTGGGGCCGATACCCGCTACACCTTCGATCGCATCGGAGTTGTCGCCGAGCAGCGCCAGATAGTCGATGATCTGACAAGGTGCGACTGCAAATTTAGCCAGCGTTGCTTCAATATTGCGGACTTCAAAACCTCCGTTGCGCGAAGGTATGAGCATACAGGTTTTTTCGTCGATCAGCTGCGAGAGGTCTTTATCGGAACTGATGATCGCAAAGTGATTTTCCGGCGCACTTTTGACGGCGGCTCCGATCAGATCGTCAGCTTCGTAGTTGCTGCACTGGCAGATGTTCCAGCCGAACAATCCGGCCAGTTCGCGTAAAAGCGGCATTTGCTGTTTCAATTCTTCCGGCATGGGGGGGCGGTTGGATTTGTAATCCGGGGCCAGTTCCAGCCGGAACTCCGGTTTGCCGCAATCGAAAAACATGGCTCCGGCAGTCGGAGCGTACTCTTTTTCCAACTGCAAAAGCAACCGGGCAAAGCCGAAAAGCGCGTTGGTGGGGAAGCCGTCGCGGCGGCTCAAATGGCTGATCGCATAAAAAACGCGGAATATTTGCGAATAGGCATCGATCAGAACAGCAGTTTTTGAATCTGGCATAATTGTATATTTCTCCGGAAAATTATTGCAAGTATTCTGAAAAATGTTGTAAAATATCTACCAAGATTAATATATCTTCCGGTAAGCGGTTTGTCAAGTTCCTGCGGCCGGAAAAGTTTGTTTGCAAGCGTTTTTACAACGGTTTGCCCAGCAGATCCAGCTGGGTTTGCATGGCACGTTGACCGTGGCAGAGGGCCAGCGCCAGCGCATCGGTAGCGTCGTCGGGTATATCGCTTACGGCAATATTGAACTCGTTGGCCATCATCAGCGCCACCTGTTCTTTGCGGGCGTGGCTCAAGCCGGTTACGGCCCGTTTGGCTACGATCGGCGCATAGGCGTATGCAGTTATGTTGTTTTCGGCCAGCGCGGTCAGAATGGCGCCGCGGGCCATGCCCAGAATAATGGCGGTGCGGGCGTTGTCGCCGACAAAGGGGCTTTCCAGACTGGCGCAGTCGGGATGAAAAGCCGCGATCAGCTCGCGCACGCCGCCGGCTAAACGGCGTACACACTCGCTGTGCGGCATAGTGGTGGTGTTTTTGATGACACCGCAATCCAGGATCCGGCATTTATTGCCCGGCAGCATTTCGATAACGCCGTAGCCGGTGGTGCGGATCGCCGGGTCAAGACCGAGGATTATCATAATTATTTGCCGGCCTCCGGTGCCGGAACGGTTTTGCTCTGATCGGTTTTGTCCTGTTCGGGCGCGGCCGGGGCGGGGGCCGGAGCAAGTTTGAGCGCTTCAAGCTGTTTATCTATAGCCTGAAGTTTGCGGTCAAAGTTCTGCTGCATTGATTCCAGCTGACGGCGGGATTTTTCGGCATTTTCATTAATGATTTTCTGCTGCTGATCCGCCCGTTTTTTCTGCGATTCGGATTCCTGACGCGCCAGAGCTTCGCCCTGCCGGGCTTTTTCGCGTTCCAGACGGACTTGTTCCAACTCTTTTTTCAGCTGTTCGGATTGTTGGGCGTACTCTTTTTTCAGCTGCTCGAGTTCTTTTTGGAGTTGTTCGCGTTTGAGTTCGGCCTGCTTGCGCTCATTTTCGCGGAGCTGCTGCATGTTTTTCAGTTCGCTGTTCAGCGTATCGAGTCGGGTTTGCATGGCCCGGGCGGCCTGTTGGGATTTTTCGGCATCACTGCGGCGTCCGGCGGCTTCGTTCTGCAGTTCGCCGGAAAGTTTGAGCAGATCCTGCCGGGCCTGTTCTGCATCACTGCGGCGCCCGGCGGCTTCGTTCTGCAGTTCACCGGAAAGTTTGAGCAGATCCTGCCGGGCCTGTTCGGCATCGCTGCGGCGCCCGGCGGCTTCGCTGCGCATCGCCGCATAGATCAGCACCACGGCGATCAGCAGTACGACTATTCCGCTCAACATGGTCAGAGCCAGATGTTTGGCTCGCTTGACGGTTTGAACGTGGGTTTTCTGCATTTCGGCAATAAAACCGGCCAGTTCCATGGCACTTTGCTCAATATTTTTCAGGGCCGGCAGCTGGGAGTTTTCGCCGTGATCGGCTATGGCCAGTGCGGTGGAGGCTTTTTCGGCATCCGGAGCTGTTCCGGGGGCTTTATCTGCATCACTTTTCACTTCCGGCGGTGGAGTAACTTCGGGGCGGACGCCGTGTTTCTGTGCCAGCAGAGTTTCGATTTCGGCACTGGATCTGCCGCTGTCGCGCATTACAGCGATCTCTTTAAGCACACTCAAACTGGCGGCCGAATAGACTTTGCGTTTGCCCACGGCGGTACAGTCGATATAATCCGCATAGCGGCTCAACCAGTCGTTGATAGTTGTGCGCGGCACCCCGACGGCGGCGGCCAGCGCGGCAACACTGTAGGTTTCCTGACTCATAGAAGTCCTTTCATATCAGATTTTCCGCCCAGGAGCGGATATTTTTTACATCCATGGCGATTTGTTCGCGCAAAGCGTTTTCGCTGGCAAAACATTGTTCACTGCGCAGATAACAACCCAGCGTCAGGCGCACCTGTTTGCCGTACAGATTGCCGGAAAAATCCAGCAGATGAGCTTCGATCCGGCGCTGGCTGTTGCTGCGGTGATAGGTCGGCGCCAGTCCGATATTCACTGCCGCCGGGTAACATTCCAGCGCGACTTCGACGATTCCGGCGTAAACTCCATCCGGCGGCAGCACCCCCGCAGTCGGCACGATGTTGGCCGTGGGGCAGTTCAGATTGCTGCCGGCAATGCCGAAGCCGTTGGCGACCGTGCCGGTCAACGCATAACTGCGCCCCAGCAGATGATTGGCCGCCTGCAGTCTGCCGCCGGCGATCAGGTTCCGGATACTGCTGGCCGAAACGACTGCGCCATCCAGTTCCAGTTCCGGCACCGCTTTCAACACAAAATTGTGCTGCGCGGCATATTGCTCCAAAAGCTGTACATTGCCGCTCCCGCCGGCTCCGAAACGCCATTGCGACCCGACGACCACGCCGGCCAGCTGCGGAATATTTTCAAAAAGCATATCCAGAAATTCCTCCGGGGCAGTGGCCGCAAAATCCGCCGTAAAATCCACCGAAGCCACCAGTTCGGCGCCATATTTTTTCAGCAATCTGACCCGTTCGGCCAGATCGGTCAACAGCACCACCGGCGCTGCCGGATGCAGTACCGAGCGCGGATGCGGATCAAAAGTCAGCGCCACCGGCACAGCATTGAGTTCTGCACTCAATGCCGAAGCTGTATCCAGCAGTTTGCGGTGGCCCAGATGTACGCCGTCAAAAACGCCGATCGCCAATACCAGCGGTTTGGTGGTTTGCGCCGCGGCTCCGGCCAGCGTCATGCCGCTCTGCCGTGAAAAAATTTCTGCTCTGTTCAATTATAAATAACTCCAAAATTTGCAATCATGCCAGTCCTGAAATATATTATGTTTAATAATTTTTGCAAGTCGCAGGATATTTTTTCTTGTAAAAAAGCTGAATCGGCCCGGCACGGTGGCCGGTGGAGAAGGTAAAACACAATGCGCAATGTACTTTATCCCGGGAGTTTTGACCCGCTGACCAATGGGCATCTTGACCTGATCGCCCGCGCCAGCAAGCTCTTTGACCGGGTGATCGTGGCAGTAGCCATCAACAGCGAAAAACACCCCATGTTCACTATCGAAGAACGCGTGGAAATGATCGAAGCGTGCTGCAAGGCCTACCCCAATGTGCGGGCCGTGCCGGTTTGCGGTCTGATGGTCGATGCGGTGGAAAAATATCAGGCCACGGCCATATTGCGCGGTTTGCGGGCATTTTCGGACTTTGAATACGAGCTGCAGATGGCCCTTATGAACCGCAGTCTGCGCGATGATTGCGAAACCATTTTTATGATGCCGACGACCAACAATTCCTTTGTCAGCAGCCGTCTGGTCAAAGAGGTCGCTTTTCTGGGGGCGGATTACACCAAATATGTACCGGTGCCGGTGGCCAGACGCATTGCAGAAAAACTCAAGGAGAAGCAGAAATGATAACTTTTACGATCGGTCTGCTGGAAAAGCAGGATATTGATCTTGCCGGCAGCGAAAAACCTGAATTTCTGGAGCTGGAAGATGATCTGATTTTCAATGCCGGAGAACCGGTGAACTATCAGCTCAAAGTCAGTAAGGTTTCCGGCGGAGCGCTGGTAACGGGGCGGGTTTCGACGGTACTATCGGGGGCCTGCGGCCGTTGTCTGGAGCCGACTCAAATCGAGCTGGCTGCCGAAGATATAGAACTGTTTGTGGAGCTGGACAGCGAAGAAGTTGTGGATATAACCGAAGATATCCGCGCCGAACTGCTGTTGAATCTGCCGGCCAATCTGCTCTGCAGCGATGATTGTGCCGGGCTTTGTCCGGTTTGCGGAGTTAATCTCAACCAGACCCGATGCGACTGCGAACCCGAAGATTTTGACGACTCCGGTCCGGCTGAGGATGAGCCGTCGCCGTGGGATGCGCTGGATGGATTGAAATTGGATAAATAACTACAGGAGAAAATATTTATGAAGTACGATATAAGAAATTTGCCCTACGATAAAGTTACCGTTGCCCCGTCCATTCTGGCCGCCGATTTCGGCACGCTGGATGCCGACGTGGCCAAAGTCGCTGCTGCCGGAGCGGATCTGCTGCATCTGGATGTTATGGATGGCCATTTTGTGCCGAACCTGACGATGGGACCGCCGCTGGTCAGTTCGCTGCGCAAGGCTTCGACATTTTGCTTTGACGCTCATTTGATGGTATCGCATCCGCTGTTTTATACGCCGGTTTTTGCCAAAGCCGGTGCCGATCATATAACGTTCCATGTGGAAAGCGACGATGACCCGGCCGCAGTGATCGCTGCGATCAAAGAATCCGGCTGCACGGTGGGTATGTCAGTCAAGCCCAAGACTCCGGCTTCGGCGCTCAAAGACTACATCAACGATTTGGATATGATACTGGTCATGAGTGTGGAACCCGGTTTCGGCGGTCAGAGTTTTATGCACGACATGATGGATAAAGTCGCTGAATGCCGTCAGATGATCCGCGAATCGGGCCGCAAGATCCATTTGCAGATAGATGGCGGGATCGACCGCAAAACGGTTTACGAAGCCGTCCGCGCCGGCGCCAATATGATGGTGGCCGGTACCTCCGTGTTCCGCGCCCCCGACGGTATGGAAGCGGCCGTAAAAGCGCTGCATGATGCCAGCGCGGAACTGAATATATGAGTTCAAACACCACCAGAACAGCGCTGGTTACCGGCAGTTCCAGCGGACTGGGGCGGGCGCTGGCCTGCGAGCTTGAAAAACGCGCTTACCGCGTGATCGGGCTGGGGCGCAAAAAGCCCGAAAATGTTGCGGAAGAAGATTTTATAGTCTGTGATTTAAGCGATCCAACTGCGTTGGCAACTGTTCCGCAGGAGTTGGCCAAACGGACAGACCGGCTGGATCTCCTGGTTAATAATGCCGGTTTCGGCGGCTATGCGGCCTGGGAAGAACTGCCGGAAAGCGACTTGCGGCGGATGTTTGAGGTGGATTTTTTTGCGCCGGTGCTTCTGACCCGGCTGTTGCTGAAAGATTTGAGCAAAACGCGCGGCGCGATTGTCAATATCTCCAGCGTGGCGGCGTTGGCACCGGTTCCGTGCATGGGAGCTTACAGTGCAGTCAAGGCCGCCTTGTTGAGTTTTTCGCAAACGCTGCGGGCCGAGGCTTCGGTGCAGAGTGTCCGGGTCATAACAGTTTGCCCGGGGCGGATCTCCACAGGTTTTTCCAGCCGTGCGATCAGGTTGCGCGAATGTCCGGAAACTCCCGGCAACCAAGTTGATACTGCCAAATTTGCCCGCAAGGTCTGCAAGGCAATTGACCGTAACCGGAGGTTGGTCGTTTTCCCCGACTGGTATAAATTGTTTGTGTGGTTTACCCGCCGCTGTCCGGAGCTGTACATGCGTATGGCGCTCAAGGTTTGGAAACTGCGTTGAAAAAAAATGATCGAACTCAAAGAAAACTTTCTGCCGTCCAAAGTTCCTCCGCATCCGGGTGTTTATGTCTATCGCGATAAATTCGGTACGGTGATCTATGTGGGCAAGGCCAAAAATCTGCGGCGGCGGATGAGTTCGTATTTTCAGCCCGGGCGCGTGAGCAAGGCCGATGTAAAATTGCGCCAGCTGATAAACTCCATACATACATGGGAGTTTTTTCAGGTCAAAACCGAGGACGAGGCATTGATCCTGGAATCGCGGTTGATCAAGAGCTATGCCCCTTATTACAATATACTTATGCGCGACGATAAGCGCTATTTACTGCTGAAAATAAAACTGGATGACCTTTATCCGACTCTGACGCTGGCGCGGATAAAAAAAGATGATAACGCCACCTATTTCGGGCCGTTCCCGCATGGCACGGCGCTGAAAAAGACGCTGGAATTTCTGCTGGCATACTTTGGTTTGCGCGCCTGCCGCAGCAATCACCCGGATGCGGAAACCCGCAAGCGCTGTCTTAAACGCATCGTCAAAGATTGCAGTTCGCCCTGTACCGGAGCGATCTCGCAGAGCGATTACCGCAAAAAGGTCGATGCCATGCTCGAGGTACTGGCCGGCAAACTCGATAATGTAACTGCCGCCGTCAAAGAGCAGATGCTCCGTTCCGCGCAGAACCTTGATTACGAACGGGCGGGCCGCTGGCGCGATGTATTGACCAATCTGGAAACGGTTTTCGGCCAGCGCAACCGTTCGTTTGAACACGCTTCCATCCCCAGCCGCAGCGGTCCGGAAGCCATGCAGGCATTGCAGGAGGCTCTGCACCTGCCCAAAAAGCTGGTAACGATGAAGTGTTTTGATATATCCAACTTACTCGGCCAGCTGGCCGTGGCCAGTATGACCGTATTTGTTGACGGCAAACCGGCGCGGGATCTCTACCGGCGATTCCGGATCAAAACGGTGGAAGGGGCCAACGACTTTGCCATGATGAGCGAGGTCGTGGGGCGGCATTTCCGGCGCTTGCTGGAAGAAAAAAAGCCCTTGCCGGATCTGCTGGTGGTCGATGGCGGTATCGGCCAGCTCAACGCGGCTTTGCGGACGCTTACCGGACTGAATTGCCCGGCGCTGCCGGTCATCGGTCTGGCCGAACGGGATGAAGAAATATATATACCCGGCCGGCGCGAACCACTCAAACTTGACCGCCACCACCCCGGACTGCGCGTTTTGCAGGCGGTGCGCGACGAAGCTCACCGGTTTGCCATAACCTATCACCGCAATCTGCGCCAGAAGCGGTTGACTGAATCGCTGCTGGATGATCTGCCGGGGATCGGAGAAAAGCGTAAAATGGCTCTGCTCAAGGCGTTCGGTTCGGTGCGCGAATTGCGCAAAGCATCGGTAAAGATGATCACTGACCGCGTTCCGGGCATTGGCGAAGTGCTGGCCGGCGAGATCCTTGCGGCACTGGAGCGGCCTGCAGCCGGGCAGATCAAAAATATTCAGGGAGAAGTTGAAGTATGAAATCCAAAAACACTCACAGATCCACTCCTGCCCCGGCGGCAGAGAATAATATCCCGGACACCATCACATCCGGCCGGATGACGTTTTTTCAACGCCTGGGCAAATATCTGCCGCTTTTGATCGCGCTGCTGACCGGTTTGATCGCGATCAAACGGGAATTGTGGTTTGACGAAGCATTGACCTTGATGAACTTTGTCATTCCCATGAGCGCCGGCGGGATCTACAACAACTATGCCATCCCCAACAATCACATCGTTTACAACATGATGCTGAAAATATTTGCTATGCCGCTGGCGGAATCCGGCTGGTGCGATCCGGTAACAGTTTTCCGGATGTTTTCGCTGGCAGCAATGTTGGCGGCGCTGGCGGTAATTATGGATCTGCGCGGCAAAATCGATTCGGGGCGGGTTTTTCCCGGCGGGCTGGTTTTGTCGGTAATGGCAACTTCGATGATCTGGATGAATTACGCTACGGCGATCCGGGGATATGCGTTGAGTTTTTTCTGGACGGCGCTGGCGCTGTACGGTTTGTACGATATTTTTCACGACCGCGCCCGGCGCGGCTGGACGCTTTTTGCAATCAGTTCGGTTCTGGCGGCAGGCAGCGTTCCCAGCAATCTGCTGGCGCTGGCGGCGGCGGTGCTTTATGCAATTCAGTGGCTGCCGGAACGCTTCTGGCGCGATAAACGTTTTTATATTGCCTGTGCAGTTCCGCTGCTGGCACTGATCGTATTTTATGCTCCGATTGCAGGGGCTTTTTTGAATACGTTCAGTTTGGGTGAAGGCTTCCCGAGCCGCTGGGGCGCTATAGCTATGGTGCTGGGTATGTATGCAAGTTGTTTCGGGCTGCTGTTGATTTTTGCTCCGTGGGGGATCTGCAAACAGCCGTGGCGCTGCTATTTAACGTACTTGATCTGGTTGATGCCGATATTGGCAATATTGATACTGCACCGGGCGCCGTTCCCGCGGATATTCGTGCCGCTGCTGCCGGTGCTGGCCATGCTGGTGATCGACGGCATAGCCAAAGTTACGCTCAAGGCGTGGAAAGCATATCACCTGGCACTGTTTCTGCTGCTGGCACTCTGTGTGCAAACCATGCTGATAATGTCAGGTTATGCCGTAAGCGCCAAAGTCAGTCTGGATCCGGTGGAGGATGATTTTTTCCACCCTTACTACATGCAGAAAAATTATCGGCCCAGTCTGGTTGCGCACAAGATCGCCGGGCAGGCCGGTGATCGGGTCGTCTTTATAAGTTTCAACAGCGATCCGCTGCCGATGCGGTTTTATTCAGTGATGAGTGGACTCAAGTGCAGCATGAGTGTGGATGTGCCTAACAACAGCGTCAAAAGCCTGCCGGATGGCTCACTGGCGGTACTGCACACCCGGCGCGACGATGTTCAGGCTTTTGAAGAACGTTTCAACTGCCGTTTGCAGAAAGTTGAAGAAATCAAATACGTTACACTCTACCGGGTAAAGAGCCGTTAAACGGAACGGTGTGGGATTGTTGGGTACGGATAAGTACGGCGGCGGATCACACCCGGCGGTCGTTGGAGTGTAAGCAAGCGCAGTTGCGGCGACACATGCCGCATGAGCTGTTGGCGGGCAATAAAAGTCATAATATCAATCAGGGGGGGGGGCTGAAAAGTTTTGCCACACCCTATTTCACCACAAAATAAGGACTCGTCTTTTATATATTTGCGGGAGCAAAAATATAAAAGGCAGGAAAAGGTTTTTTGAAAAAGAGAGAGGTTCCGTCTTCGCCTTACAGGCTTCGCCGCGACAAGGCTGGAGAGAGAAAATACCCCATCTTGCTTGCGAAACGCCTGTTGCTTTACGCCGTTTCCCACAAAATAAGGACTCGCCTTTTATATATTTGCGGGAGCAAAAATATAAAAGGCAGGAAAAGGTTTTTTGAAAAAGAGAGGGGTTCCGTCTTCGCCTTACAGGCTTCGCCGCGACAAGTTGGGTCGGGAGAAAACTTTTTTCCTCAAAAAAAGTTTTCTCTCTCCCCGCAAAATCCCCCGGCCGCGGCCGGGGGATTGATAAAACTTATCCGATCTTGATTGAGCCGGTGAAGCCGTGCGCCCGCAGCGGGAAACCGCAGCCGTGGGGGAGTTTCTGATTGCCGGGGCGGTCGGCATAAGCGGGGTTGTCGCAGCAGATGATCTGCAGGGTGTTGACTCCGCGTTTTACAGCCTTTCTGATATTGAACCGGCAGCAGGGGCCGAAAGCAAACCCGCAATCAATGCCATTGATGATCACCCGTGCGCCATCGCCGGCGTGGGGGATCTCCAACATGGTGCAGTTATCAGAATCACACTCAAAGGTGCTTTCGTAGCGGAATTCGCCGCAGAAGCGGGAAAGTTTTTCTTCGACCAGCAAATTGACTGCCGCACTGTCGGCACGCAGCAATTTAAATTCTTTTTCCACCGCGCTGCGGACAAAGATATTGTAACGCAGATCCAGATTCTGCCAGTTGGCAGGGGGCATCGGATAGGGTTCAAGATCTTCCGGATCATCTTCGGCATAGACCACCACCAGCTGCTGGGCTTCCAGCGTCATAGTTGAGCTGTTGAGCGCATAGACCTGATTGCCATAAGGTTCAAAGACCAGATTTTTATTGGCCGGCAGATCAAAAGTTATATCTGCTGCGCCGCTGTTCAGCAGAATCACACCTTCCCGACCGGTGTTGTCGCGGAAATTGTAGCGCCGCAGATCTTCCTGCGCCGGAGTTACCGCCCAGTACGGTTGAGCATAGGCAGCCAGTTCCGAAGCCAGTTCGTTGTAGTGCAAAGTATGGAAAGAACTCATTTTTTCCGGCATGATCGCGCCGTTTTCGGTGCGGAGCGGCAATTGGTCAGTAAAACAGATCTTTACCTTACTGTCGGCCAGTTCGATAAGTTTATCCAGCAATTTCTGCGGCACCGTTTCGCTCATGGGCAGCACCAGCGCCTGAAAGAGTTCATTGTTGACCTTGAGCTGACCGTTGACCACAGTTGCGTCGTTCAGCAAAGTATCCAGCGGCAGGAAGTCAAAGTCAAATCCGCCGCGGATCAGACTCATTGATACATCATCCATGCTGCGGCAGGCACCGGAGTTCATCCAGTCGCCCTCGGCATTGTAGTAAACGGCTACATCCGGCAGATGCTGCGCAGTGCTGGTAAGGTGGCTGATGCGCTGGACCCCGCGGATGATATTGCAGAATTCCGGATATTGCGGATTGTAGCCGCCGGTGTAGAATGTCGGCGCCAGATAGGTCATGGAATATCCCGGCGGAGTAACCGAGCCGGCGGCGTTTTCGCGCTCTTTATGAGCTTCAAACACCTGCGGTATGGCCATGGCGTAAGCGTGCGGTACATAGTTGTTGACCCCGCAGATCAGCGTGTGGTTGAAAAGCGAACGCATGTTGCTCAAACCGCAAGTCCAGCCGGTGGCGCCGAACATTTCGCTCAAAGCGCGGTTCTGCATGTGCGGCGTGATATGCGCCATCGAAGCGGCCAGCTTGGGCAGCGTGTAGTGATAGAACGATGACGAGCGGGTGCGGCTGTCCACATTCATTGCATGGTCGACCGTACAGAGCGCCGGCATAAGCTGTTCAAACACAATATCCATACCCGACATGTGCTGGCCGTGCATACTGCGGAAATAGTGTCCGCAACCCCAGCCGCTGCGCATGTGTGCATCGGCATCTTCCAGGTTGTGGCCGATGTATTCCACCTGATGCGCTTCGCACCACTGGCCCAGCTGATCGCAGAAATTTTCCTGCCAGAGAGCGCTGATCAGATCCATGTAATCCAGCCGCAGCTTGGCACTTACGCCATCCACTTCGTCCCACAAAGCCGGCAGCATGAGCATGACATCAGCTTCGCTCATGCCGGTGAGTTTGCTCAAACGCTGCGGAAAATCATCCCACCACGGGAACATTTTATCCAGCTGGCCGCAGCGCAGATTGTAGGCATTGGGCCCGTACTGGCCGTCGCAGTTGCCGAAACCCGGTTCGTCCGAAAAGAACCCGGCAAAGGTGTTGCCGAAGTAATCAGCAAAGTGTTCGTACATTTTTTCGTGGATCTCGTCGATCAAATGGCGGCACGATTCTTTGCTGACCATACTTATGTAGTTGGCAAACAAACCGTGGCGTGCCGGATCGGTGGTCATAACATAGTAGATGCGCCACACGCCTTCCGGCAGATCCGTTACCAGCAAGCCATCCTGCACACAGCCGGTCAGATCCAGCGCCTGACCGTAGGAGTGGCCGCTTTGCATATCGCGCCGGAAAGCGGAGATTTGGATGATATTTTCCTGGTCGGTGTGTCCCGGCAGCGAAAACGCACCGCCGAGCAGCGGGCCGACCGCATCGACCATATCCAGGCGTACATTTTTGGGGCGGAATTTGGCATTTTCCGGCTTGGCCAGAGTATCGTTGGCACTGCCGGTATTGACGTGCGAGTCGTCGATCGACCAGACGCGCATATTCAGCGACTTGGCATATTCAAGCACAAACCCGAAAATATCCCACCAGAAGTCAGTTCCGAACCAGTCGCCGCCGCGGTTTTCAAACACAAATTCTTTAGCTCCGGACTGGGCAATGGCACTGATTTCGCGGGCCAGCAATTCTTTGTTTTCGCCGGAATACCACAAAAAGGGGCGGACATAGCTGCCGTAGCGTTCTTCCAACGCTTCCTGAACAAAAATCGGGATCATATCAATATACCTTTCTCTGAAATCAATCACCTGTAAAATGTGATCCGTTAATCTTGCGGATGTTAAAATATACTTGCAGTATGATTTTATGCAAATAAAATAAGCAGTACATTTGTAAAATATTGCTCCGGCACTATATTTATGCACACTCTCTTTGCAGAAAACCGGAGTGTATTGATGGGCTGCAAAGGGGATTTTTTGTAAAAATCCGATTGCGGAAGTTGAAATATCATTGCTTTGCGGATATATTACGCGCAGCTCTTCCGGGTATGGGCGGGAAGAAGTATCAGCAGTGTTGCCCCGGAAGCCCGGGGAGGAGCATTATTGGAGATCAAGGGGATAAGATGAAAAAATTTTTTACTGTGATTTTTATGGCGGCGGCGATCGCTTTGACGGCAGCTCCGCTTGAGTTGGAGCATCGTAATTGTGCCAGCGAACTGATTATGGAAAATCAGACGGTGCGGCTCAAAAAAAGCAATGCGGTCGTCGGATATATTCAGGAGAACTTTGTTTATACTTGTTTCCCTTTTATAGTTCCCTCACTGGCGCACAATGCGGTCAACGAGTTTATCAACCATTTGAATGGTTTTCTGCCGGATGGCGGCCATTACGTTTTTTACTCCGACGGCCGCTGCGGTTTTGCTGAACCCATTCCGGCGGGTATGAGCGATGACGAAGCGCTGCAGAAACTCTGGAACAAGTGCCAGCTTTACAAACTTTATCCTGAAATCAGCCGCTTGAGTACAATGAATGTACCTTTTGAGCTGGCGCTTTATACCGTTAAAACTTATCCGCCGGAACAACGCACTCCGGCGGCGCTGGACGATATCCAGGCGCTTGCCAATTGGGAAAATGAACTGCTGGGGTGTATGCCGCCGGAGGATTTCAAGGTGCGGGAAGTCAAACTCAAGCCGCTTGATTTTAACGGCAAAAGCGTGGACGAAGATGTAAAAAATATCCGTCAGAAACTCAACGATGCCATCATTTATGCCGGGTCGGTGGATCTGGCTGTGATCTATGCCACACTGGGTTCTGCCAAGGGCGATGCTTATTCGCAATACCGGCTGGCCTGGCTGATGGAAGAAAAACTTGAGCAGGACCCGGAGGTTATTTTTCAGCTCTATAAAAGTGCGGTCAGCAAAAATTGTCTTGAAGCAATACCCTATCTGGCCCGCTGCTACTGGTTCGGCACCGGTACGCCGGTCGATCGCCGTAAGGCCTTTGAAATGGCTGCGGAGTATCTGAAAACCGATCCGGAATCGCTCCACGCCAAACTCCTGACCGGGTTGTGGTATTTTTATGAAAGTGGCGACCGCGCCAAAGGTCTGGCCCTGATCAAAGAGTGTGCCGCCTACGAAAAGTTTTTTATGCCCGCGCAGTTGGAAGAGGCGTTGATCGCTGAATTCGGTCTGGGCGGCAGACCGCAGGAAATCAAATGGTCAAACAACTTTAATCCGTTCCCCGGCGAAACGGTGCATTTCTGGCGCAACGGCTGTATGCTCAACGCCCGCGACCGCGAACGCTGGTTCAAGTGCGGCGGCGGCGATTTTTGAGCGCGGCTGCCGACAGCGGAAAATCAAAGCCCCTCTTTCAGCAGCACGATCAGTTTTTTCAGCAGATGTTCCACAGCTGCTGCGCGCACCTGACTGCGGCTGCCGGCAAAGTATCCGGTTTCGGAAAAAACCTTACCGTTGATACAATACCCCATGCAGACCGTGCCGACCGGCTTGCCGGGTACGGCCCCGGTCGGGCCGGCGATGCCGGTGGTGGATACTGCAACCTGACTTTGCAGCGCCCGGGCCGCTCCCAGCGCCATGGCTTGAGCGCACTCTTCGCTGACGGCGCCATGTTGGAGCAGCACACTTTCCGGCACTTGCAGCAGATTCATTTTTACACTGTTTTCGTAAGCGGTTATACTGCCTGCATATACTTGCGAGATACCCGCTATATCGGTGATCGCCGCCGAAACCAGCCCTCCGGTACAGGATTCAGCGGCCGCCAATTTGTATGATTTGGCTTGCAGCAGAGTCAAAAGTTCTTCGTACATAGGCTTATTTCAGCAGTTTTTTCAGTTGTTTTACCATGCTGGAAAAATCTTCCAGCGCGTCATCGACCACGTTGGCGTTGACAAAATCCACTCCGGCCGTCTGCAATATATCCAGCACCGGCGCGCTGCCGCCGGCTTTCAGAAATCCGCAATATTTTTCCAGCAGCAGCGGATCGCCGGAAAGGATGTTGCGGGCAAATTTCATTGCCGCCGCCAGCCCGGTGGCGTATTTGAACACATAAAAGTTGTAGTAAAAGTGCGGGATCCGCGCCCACTCGTAGCGGATCAGGTCGTTGGCCTTGATCGCATCACCGTAATAGCGGTTGTTGAGTTCGTAATAGTCGTCGCACAACTTGTCGGCGGTCAGCGGTATATCCTGTTCCTGCAGTTGATGGACGTGCAGTTCAAATTCAGCAAACATGGTCTGACGGTAGATGCACGCCCGGACTTCGTCGATCAGATGCACCAGCAAAGTTATCTGCATATCGGCATTGTCTGCATATTTTTTCATCAGATAATCGTGCAGCAGCAGTTCGTTGGTCGTGGAGGCGATCTCCGCGGCAAAAATCGGGTAATCCGCATAGTGGAAATCCTGATTCTGGCGCGAAAAATAACTGTGCATACTGTGCCCCATCTCGTGCGCCAGCGTAAAGACATCGTTGAGCGTGCCGTTAAAGTTCAGCAGAATATAAGGCGCGGTGTCGTAACAACCGCTGGAGTAGGCGCCGGAGCGTTTACGCCGGCACTCCATAACGTCGATCCAGCGCTCGTCAAAGGCGCGTTGAACCACGCTCTGGTACTCTGATCCCATGACTGCGACCGCTTCCAGCACCATATTTTGAGCCTGCTCATAAGTGTAGCTGACGGAACTTTGTTTGACCAGCGGATTGTAAAGGTCGTACATATCAGCTTTTTTGAGCTTGAGGACTTTCTGGCGCAATTTAAGGTACCCGGTCAGCGCCGGAATACTGCGGTGGACCGATTCGATCAGATTGTGATAGAGTTTTTCCGGCAGTTCATCGGCAAAAAGCGCCTTGTGCAGCGCCGAGTCATAACTGCGCAATCTGGCCGTAACAACATGCCGTTTGACGGTGTTTTCCAGCGTGGCGGCGCAGCTGTGGATGATGTTTTTGTAGCTGTTGAACATACCTTTGAAGGCCCGTTTGCGCACTTTGCGGTCGGGTGATTCAATATATTTGCGGTAGTTGCCGCTGGTGAGTTCCAGCTTCTTGCCGTGCTGATCTTTGATGAACGGCAGACGCATGTCGGCGGTGGTCAGAGTTTCGTAAATATCGTCCGGCGCGCCGAGTACGTCGGAAAGCGCTCCGAGGATGCGTTCTTCTTTTTCGCTCAAAGTATACTTTTTGCCGCGCAAAAGTTCCTGAATGGATTCTTTGTAAAAACTCAATTCATCAGAGTCCATAAAGCCGGCGATTCTGGCATCGTCGATCGCCAGCAGTTCCGGCTCGAACCAGGCACAATCGGCTGCGATCTGCGAGGCACGGCTGCAAATGCGCGAATAAAGACTTTTGCCGGCAGCGTTGCCGGTATCTTCATCGTGCCGCAGATGGCTGTAGGTGTAGAGTTTTTCCAGCTTGCGCTCAAGCGCATCCATGGCCTGTATGGCATCGCGCAACATAACGGCACTGTCGGCCAGATGCCCGGCAAAGCGGTTGACATTTTTCTGCAATTCATCCAGTTGGCCAAAGTCATTTTCCCAGGCAGCCTCATCTGGATAGATGCAAGTCAGATCCCAGGTGAGTTCCTGCGGAATATCTTTGCGTTCGGGTAATTGATTCTTACTCATTATGTACTCCTGAACAGTTGTAAATATCCAAGTTATTATTTTTTAACAGCGTTGAAAACACCACATTCTACAATAACTCCGATTTCATTCTTTGCAAGGTTGTTGACAAAATTTTCCCGGGAATGATGCGTTTTATGTTTGTAAACTTGAAAATATGCCGGATGTGTGCTATATTATAAGTTCGGAGTAGTCTGTTTTAAAACTGTAAACAACTGTATTTTCAGGCGTGAGGATTAAAGAATGCTGAGAAAAGTCAAACCCACCGGGGAATTCGCCACGCTGACTGTCGGCGGACAGCAGATCCAACTGCCGATAGTTGTCGGGACTGAAGGTGAACGCGGCATTGATGTTGCCGAGTTGAGAAAAAAGACCGGGTGCGTAACCCTTGACCCGTCGTTTATGAACACTGCATCTTGCTGCAGCGAGATCACTTTTATTGACGGCGAACAGGGTATATTGCGCTACCGCGGTTATCCGATCGAACAGCTTGTCCGTAAGGTTAGTTTTGTGGATACGGCCTATTTGCTGGTTCACGGCGCGCTGCCGACTCCGGGCGAAAAGCGTAAATTTTCGCAAATGCTGACCGCCAACAGTTTGCTGCACGAAGATATGCGGCACTTTTTTGACCATTTTCCGCGAGGCGCTCACCCGATGCACATATTGGGGACCATGATCAATGCGCTTTCCACGTTCTACCCCAACGTGGACTTGCTTTCCATGCTGGACGACATCGACCTTTCTACGGCGCGGCTTATTTCCACGGTGCGTACCATGGCGGCTTTTGCTTACAAAAAGAGCATTGGCGATCCGGTGGTCTATCCGCGGCACGACCTTTCGTATTGCGCGAACTTTTTGTATATGATGTTTGATTCGCCCATCAAGCCGTATGTTATCCGGCCGGAAGCGGTGGATATACTCAATTTGCTGCTGATCCTGCACGCCGACCACGAGCAGAACTGTTCCACCACAGCAGTTCGTACTCTCGGCAGTGCGCAGGTCAACTTGTATGCGACCATTTCGGCGGGTATTTCGGCACTTTCCGGTCCGCTGCACGGCGGAGCCAATCAGGCGGTCATTGATATGCTCAAACATATCCAGCGCGAAGGTTCGGTCAAAAAGTGCATCGAAAAAGCCAAAGATAAGGACAATCCTTTCCGGTTGATGGGCTTTGGCCACCGGGTCTACAAAACCTTTGACCCCCGCGCCAGAATCATCAAGGAAGAGTGCCACAAGTTCCTGAAAGCCATGCACGTGGATGACTCGCTGCTGGAAGTGGCTATGGAGCTGGAAGATATTGCTTTGCACGACGAATACTTTATTGCGCGCAACCTCTACCCCAATGTGGACTTCTACAGCGGTATCATCTATCGCGCACTGGGTATTCCGGAAAATATGTTTACGGTCATCTTTGCGCTGGGCCGTCTGCCCGGCTGGATAGCACATTGGAAAGAGATGATCGGCGCGCACACCAAGATCACCCGTCCCCGGCAGATATATGTCGGCGACCCGATCAAAGAACTTTGATTTCAGGCAAGGCTCTGTTCACAACACGGGCAGGTCTGTAAAAAGTTGTGCGATCAACCTTTATAACGGAACTTTTTTAAACTTGAGCAACCCCGCAGCTGTGCCGGAGAATTTTCCGGCCGGATGCGGGGTTTGCTGTATTTTGCGAAGAATCATTCCGGAAAAACTCCATGTTGAGTCAGAAAATAACTGGAAACAGCCGCTTCAGTCTGTAAAGACAGTTATAATGAGAGAAAATTATAAACAGTATGCTATTATTCTTCATTTTTTTTGAATAAAATTTGATTATATTATAAACTGATTATACCATAATACCGTTTGCGGTTGATTATCTGAATAAAGGCTGAATATGAAAAGATACAGCATTTGGTTTGAAGCTAAAGAGCAGGCTGCATTGCGCAGCGAAGAACTGCCTTGTACATTATCCGGCAAACAGGTTCTGGTCAAGGCCGATTACAGCTTGATCAGTGCCGGAACCGAACTGGCCAACTATCACGCCTTGCCCAATACCAGCATTGAGGGCTACCCCTGTACTTACCCGCGCAGTGTAGGGTACAGCGGCTCCGGACATGTGGTTGCGGTCGGGCCGGAGGCGGCCAAACTTAAAGTTGGCGACCGCGTGGCGGTGGTTTGGAGCGGCCACAAAAGCCATTTTATTCAGGACGAAGATTTCAATTTGTATAAACTGCCCGATGCGGTCGATCTTAAATCAGCGGCATTTACCCATGTGGCGAGTTTTCCGCTGCTGGGGGTGCGCAAACTGCAGATCCAGCTGGGCGAGGCAGTGATGGTCGCCGGATTGGGTCTGCTGGGGGTGATCGCTGTTCAGGCGGCCAAACTTTCCGGCGCCTACCCGGTGCTGGCGTGTGATTTTTCCGCAGAACGCCGGAAACTGGCACTGGAACTGGGCGCGGATCATGCGCTTGACCCGCGCGAAGCAGATTTTATCGAAAAAGTACGCGCGTTGACCGATGGCAAAGGCCCGGCCGCCACGGTGGAAGTAACCGGCACTTTGCCGGGATTGCAGCAGGCATTGGAGTACACGGCTTTTATGGGGCGCATCTCTATCCTGGGCTGCACGCGCATATCGGATCAGCCGATCAATGTTTACCGCTACATCCACGGCAAGGGGCTGCATATAATCGGCGCACATACCCGCAGCCGGCCGCCGCATGATTCGCAAGTCGGTTCGTGGACTGCGGAAGACGATTACAGAACATTTTTCAAACTGGTTTCGGCGGGGGCAATGAAGGTGCTGCCGCTGATCAATTTCACAGCATCGCCCCGGGACGCGGAAAAAGTTTATCACAAAATCGGTTTCAGCAAAGATCCGGTGCTGGGCGTGCTGTTTGACTGGCAGAATATTGAATAAATTGAATAGGGAGCTTGTAATTTTATGAGTAAAAAAGTCATTGTGCTGGGCGCTACCGGAGCCATGGGCCGTTATCTGGTGCCGAAACTGGCGGCAAAAGGTTTTCAGGTCGATGCTGTTTCCATAGACGATGTTGCCGGCGATACGCCCAATGTCCGCTATATAAAACTTGATGCCAAAGATTGGTACGCTTTGGGCGCACTGCTGGACGAGAATCACTACGACGGCATGGTGGACTTTATGTGCTACCAGACCGATTATCTGACGCCCACTCTGCCGCGGATGCTCGATAAAGTGGGGCATTACATATTTCTTTCCAGCTGCCGGGTCTATGCTGATTCGCCCGGATTGCTGGCCGAAGATGCCGACCGGATCTATGACGTGAGCAATGACCAACTGCTGTTGAACTCCGACGATTACTGCATCCACAAGGCCCGCGGCGAAAATATTCTGCATTTGCTGGGCAAAAAGAATTACACGATCATCCGCCCGGCCATAACCTATTCGTTGATGCGTTATCAGCTGGTTTCGCTGGAAGCCGCCAATACCGTCGGCCGGGCGCGGGCCGGCAAAAAAGTTCTGCTGCCCGAAGGCACCCGCAAAAAGTTCACCACAATGAGCTGGGCCGGCGACGTGGCCGATATGATCGCCGCGATCCTTTGTAACGATGCGGCCATGGGCGAAACTTACAACGTTTGTACCGGTGAACACCGCACCTGGGAAGAGATCGCTGAATATTACCACGATATTTGCAATTTGGAATATATCTGGATCCCCAACGAAGATTATCTGAACATCGTTGCCAGCGACCCTTATTGGCCCAGCACCCGCTATATGCTCGACTACAGCCGTATGTTCGATTGTAAACTGGATAACTCCAAGATCCTGCAGCTGACCGGTTTGAAGCAGGAAAATTTAATGAAGCTCTACGACGGACTCAAATACGAGATCAGCCGCTGCCCGGCGGATCACAAGTTCCCGGTCAATACCCGGATGGATGATTACATAGCGCAACACAATCTGTGAGATACATGTTATGAAAAAAGTCAATGTTATTCAAATCGGAACCACCCATGAACACGCCGAAGGCATGATGTATACCTTGCACCGCATGGAAAATGAGTACAATGTTCTCGGCGTGGTGGCCGATGATTTCTGCCATACTCCCACACTCAAACAGCAGGGCTGGCTGCAGGAAGGGTTCAAGGGTGTGCCGCGGCTCTCGCTGGAAGAAGCACTCCATCACCCGGATGTGGATGCTTACTTTGTGGAAGTACCCAACGACGACCTTATGGATGTGGCCGAAATGTGCCGGCCACCGGCAA
>SUWA01000129.1 GCA_015061695.1 Lentisphaerota bacterium | reverse complement strand
GGACGGAACACCGTTTTCGCCGCAGGAAGTTGAGTGCATCCGTCAAGTCAACGGCGTAATTTGAAAATATAAACTCAAGGTAAAAACCACCCCTTAACAAAAAGGAACAAAAAATGAAAAAGCAATTCACCTTGATCGAGCTTCTGGTTGTGATCGCCATCATCGCCATCCTGGCAGCGATGCTGCTGCCCGCACTCTCTGCCGCGCGTGAACGCGCCCGCAGCGCAAACTGCATCAGCAACCTGAAAAACCTGGGTCTGGCATGCCGGATGTATGCTGATAACAACAAAGGACTCAACCCGATGGTCAATGACACCGCAGGCACGGGTTACCCATGGAAACGTACTTTGACTGAAGGCGGCTATATGCAGAGTGTCGGCAAAGGCAAGATCGGCATCTTCGGCTGTCCCTCTTCCTCGCACGATGTAGGTGCTTCTACACTGGGTGAAGCATCCGGCGCCGGTTATGCCATGTGGCGTTACCGCGGTTTCACTGACAGTTGGACCTATGAACAGAAAACTAAAGTAAAGACCGATGCCGGTTACTTTACCCCCACCAAAACCAATGCTGCCGGCGGCGAAGAACTCAATCCGTCTGAAGCCGCGCTTTTGATGGACAGCATTAAAAACGACACCAAAAATTCCAATTACTATGTCAACCGCGATGGCGGCGGTACTGCCGGCAGCACCGAACGCATTCACTTGCTCCACGGCAAAAACGCCAACGCTGTTTACGGCGACGGCCACGCGGCAGCAGCTTCCGAAAACGAATGGAAAAGCTACGGTTGGACCAATTGCCTTTACAATAACTGATCAGTCAGAGAGATTGTTATTATGCGTAATTTCACACTCAAAGATGCAGTTTTTTCAGCACTGGCTCTTACTTTGCTGGCAGTAACTGTGCCGCTGGCGGCAACCAATGCCCGGGAAAATGCCAAGCTCACCCAGTGTACCAACAAACTCCGGATGATCGGCGCGGCAGAACTTACTTATGCTGCAGACAACAAATCCGAACTTGCCATGGGCGAAAACAACTTTATCAAAGGCGGCGGCGCGGTACGCGCGGCAACTTACTCCATGGGTACTCCGCCGATGATGCTGATCAATAAAAAATATCTTCAAAGCAGCAAGCCCAACGCCGCGCCGGCCGATGTGCGCGAAGAATTTTTCCGCTGCCCGGAAGATGATGTGAATTTTGTCAAAACCCCCATCACCGGGTGGGGCAAGCCGGTACCGGCGATCTCTTACCTCTATTGCTGGTTTTCCACTCAACAGGGGTTGAAAAGCCACTCCTATCCGTGCAAGACCAAGCCGGATCAGGATGATGATTACGGTCTGCGCAGCAATATCGACCGCGATGATCCCGACCGTTTTATCTTTGCCGACCTGATCCGCGCCACCAGTTACCGCTGGGCCAATGTCCCTAAAGATAAAGCCCGCAGCAACCACGGCGATCAATACAATGTGCTTTTCATCGGCGGACACGTTTCCACCAAGAGCATCAACGAAAAACAGGAAGCGTGGGTCATGGACGGCACCAACCGGTTTGCCCGTTTGGCTGACGACGTACAGTAAAAAAACAGTTTCCTGAAGGGTTGATTTTATTCAAAAATAAAATCAACCCCAGCTTGCTGTTATCTTAAGGCTCTGTTCCCAATACGGGTAGGTCAGTAAAAATCTTTATGATCAACTTTTGTATTGGAACTTTTTTTAACACTTGAATGGCATTTATCTATTTGCAGCGCAAATAGATAAATGCCGGGAAAAGGTTTGGAAAAAAGGGGTGGAGTTCCGTCTTCACCCTGCGGGTTACGCCGTGACAAGTTGAGGAGGGTGAAAAGGACCTTTCCTCAAAAGGTCTTTTCCCCCTCCTCAAGTACCGACCCTTACAGGGAACAGAGCATATCTTAAAAACTTACAGTTTTTTCTGCAACCCCACCAATTTGGGAGTCAATTATGAAATTGTCAAGATTATTACCGGCAATGTTGGTAATGGCGTCCACGTTCTCTGCGTTTGCCGCCGATACCCGGCCGGAATGGCGCAAACGGCCATTTGAAATCACTCAAGGCTTCAAACCCCGTTCAGCAAAAATTTGGGATATAAGTTGCGGTGATCTCGATAAGTGGCAAGTCCGCGGCGTACTCAAGTTGAGCGCTTACGACAAGGTCAAACTCTGGAATGAACAAACTGTCCGCGCCGATGTAACGCGGAACGGTTCGGCTACGCTTACACCGCCGTCACCGCTGGCGATCCCGGATGATTCCGATGGTCTGGAACTCTGGTTCTATGGACCGCGCAACAGCGCTCCGCGGGTATTTATTACCGTAAGTGATGCCAATAACCGACGCTACAAGCTCAAGCTTGCCGGTTCCGGGTCGCGCTGGGATTACCGTCCCTGGTGGGGTGCCGGATGCGTGCTGCTGCCCAAAGATGCCAAGCGGCCGCTGAAAGTAGTCAACATCCGTTTTGAAAACTTGAATCTCAACCGCTACAAAAAAGATTTTTTCTGCTTTGACCATCTGGGAGCGTTCAAACTCACCAAACCCGAGATGCTGGATATACACAAAGTTGATCTGCCGTTTCCGGTTACGCCGGACGGCATCATGCCCGTTGGCATGAAAGATGGGTCAAAGAATCAGGTCAGCGCAACTGCCGGCAATAAAAGTTTCAACTTTGAATATAAAGGAGCTGACTGCGAACTGATTTACACCTACACCCCCCAAAGTGGCACGTTGAGCGATTTGACTTGCACCTTTAACGGGAAAAAATTCCCGGTGGCGTATCAGGGCGGTATCATTGCCAAATATAATGGCGTAAAATTTGCCGCCAGCGATCCGGCGCTCAAAGCCGAACTGCTCAAGTGTGAACTCAAAAACAATAAACTTTTCACTCAATGGCGCTGGAGCAAGGATAACGTAAAGTTGGACTTTGCGCTCAACTTCCGCATTAAAGGTAAATCTTTGGAAGTGGAAGCCGCCACGCTTACTGAAGGTGCGGAAGGCTTGCACTTTGATGCCGGGGTATTTAAAAATGTCAAGAATCCGCGTCTGTTCGGACTTTCTTACCTGCACAACCGCTGGGACCAGCCGAAACTGCTGGTTACGGATGATTTTTTTGCCTCGACCTTTATCGACTGGTATTACAGCAAGGCGTCGTGGATCACTGAAACCGACGGCTACGGCGGTTTGCCCCGTGCCGGAGTTTTGGATAACGACCCGGCGGCAGTGCGCATAATGGGAGGTTCGACCTACACGGCAATGACCAATAACCGCACCAATCCGCTTTATGAGCGCTTTTATATAACTGTTTCCAACGACATGCACGACTGTATGCCCAACATCGCCAATCCGCCGTCGCGTTTTCTTGATGAAACCGGCAAGATGCTTTGTGCTACACGAATGCACGCCATTCAGGAAGAACGCTGGCAGCAGGATCTGCCGCTGGAACTGGATTTCTGGGCAACGCTCAAAGCCTATGGGGCAGGGGATTGGTTCGTGCGGTTCCACGAAGAGCAGTTCCGCACTCCGATCGAAAACAACCGCTTCTGCCGTTCACTTGATGGAGCCCGTCAGATCGGTGGCGACGAAACGCTCAAAACGCTGGTCAAAGGCATGAGTACGCGGGTCAAGCGCTACGGAACGTACAACAATCCGCGTATTATCCACCCCTATGCACCGGAATTCAAATATTCGGAAGTGGCCATTTTTAAAGACAAAGGTTTTCTGGAAGGCTGGGACGGCTGTTTCCGCCCCAAATGCACCGTTACAGCACGTCTGCAGGCTGACTTTGTCCCCAAATTCAAAGCCAAATACGGCTGGAACGCTGAATATCTGGACGAATTGAGCAATGCGCCGCCGTGGGGCGATGTGGACTTTGATGCGTCCACGCCCGGCGCGGGTATGTTCACAACGGTTTTCAAATGCTACGGCCATGCCGCGTTGCAGCAGAAAGACATGTATAACGGTCCTGTTTGGAGCGAAGGCTGTGCTGCCTACTTCTGGGCGGGGCTGCTGGATGTGGATTACGCGACCAGCAATGAGAAAAAAACCGATATACCGTTGGTGGACTTCAAAGTTATCAAGCTCAAGAAACTCTCCAACTACACCGGAACGGCGTGGGATATTCTCTACAGCCGCGATGTGGATTTGCAAATCGCCACCCAGATCGCTTACGGCAGTATCGGGCATATTCCCGGCCGGATCGGTAAAACTGAACCCACACCGATGCACGGGCAGATCTACAAGCTCAAAGCTGAACATTGGCAGGAACTGCTGCGCAGTTACTTTATGATGCGCCAGATCCAGGAACTTTACAGCGGTGAGAGTGCGGCGGATATCCGCTATTGCATCAACGGTAAAATGATGACTACCAGCGAAATGCTCCGCGGCAACCACCCCAATTCCGGTTTTATCTATGTAAAATAC
>SUWA01000024.1 GCA_015061695.1 Lentisphaerota bacterium | reverse complement strand
GGAGGGCAATGCCAATGCCCTCTTGGGATGCGCAAACTCTACAATGCTGAATAAGGCGTACAAGTCTTGAAGCGCATTTATAATGATGCCAACAGCTGCACTTCAAAGCAAATTTATGAGAAAATGCAAAAATATAACGCTGAATAACCGGATATGTTACATATTTGAACTTAATTACTACAAATCAAAACCACCGGCTAAGCCGTTGGTTTTGATTTGCCGGACGCAGCCAGTTCCCGGGCCAAACTCAAAAAATCATCCGGCAGCGGGGCTTCCACTTTGATCAGCTCGCCGGTTACGGGGTGCGGCAATTGCAAACGCCATGCGTGAAGCATCTGGCGCGGAACTCCGGCGCAACTGCGCGCTCCGCCGTAAAGTTCATCGCCCAGCACCGGGGTTTTCAGCGAAGACAGATGCACTCTGATCTGGTGAGTCCGACCGGTAAAAATTTTTACCTGAACCAACGCTGCGGGGCGGTTGCCGATCAAGCCGGAGTGTTTAACAGTGTACTCGCTGACAGCCACCTTTCCGTTGCGCGGAACAATAGCCATTTTCTGCCGGTTCACGGGGTGGCGCCCGATCAGATTTTCGATCCGGCCCTGCATCGGCTCCGGAATTCCGGCCGTCAGCGCCAGATAGGTTTTGCCGGTTGCACGCTCCGCAAAAGCCGCACAAAGTCTGGCTTGAGCTTCCGGAGTACGGGCCACGGCCAGACAACCGGAGGTATCCTTATCCAGCCGGTGAACGATCCCCGGACGGCTGCCATCGGGCAATTCGGCCGAACGCAGCTCCGGATAGCGGCTTAAAATGGCATTTACCACGGTACCATCCGGATTGCCGGGTGCCGGATGCACCACCACTCCGGCCGGCTTGTTGATAACGGCCATATATTGATCTTCGTAAAGCAATTCAAATTCAAAATCTTCCGGGGCGGGAGCATCATCGGCAGCAATTTCGGGTATATCCAGCACCAGTACCCCGCTGGCGGGCAATGCGCTTTTGTTGACCGTAACACTATTGCCATCCAGTGTTACACGTCCGGACTTGATCAACTTCTGCAAATAAGAGCGGGAGCAATCCGGCAACACCCCGGCCAGATATAAGTCGAGCCGCATTCCGGCAGCCTCATTAGTCAGCTGAAATTTACGCTTCATGCTGCTTTTTCCGACTTTTCAGACAATTTTCCGTCCGCCTTTACCGGAGCAAACCAGATAAAATAGACCAGTAATGCGATCCCGAGCGGAATCATCACCAGCCCGATGGTCTGGGCCGGAGTAAGCACTCCCCAAACCAACTCGTCCTCCGGGTGGTCGCCGCGGAAAAATTCAACCACAAAACGCAATATTCCGTAACCAAGTATATAAGCACTCATCGCCACCCCGCGCCGGCATTTGCGCACCAGATAAAAAAGCAGCGCAGCCAGCAGCAGATTCAATATCATTTCGTACAACTGCACCGGATGCAGCGGAGCTGCCTCCTTGTATTGCTTGAACGGTTCAGAGCCCAGTTTGTACACCACTCCCCACGGCATTTCGGTCGGCCTACCGTAGCAGCAGCCGTTGAAAAAGCATCCGATCCGGCCCAGAGCATGAGCTGCCGCCAGCGCCGGAGCCACCACATCCAGACAGCGGATGGAATCCGCACGGCAGATCTTCTTTATATAGAAAAATAGGATCACCGCCGCCAGAATAAATCCGCCGTAAAAGACCAGCCCCCCCTTATCGACCCGGAAAATATCCTGCGGGTGATGTTTGAAATACTCACTCCACTTGAGCAACACAAAAAAGATACGCGCGCCGATGATCCCGGCGATCATGGCAATGATACAGATATTGGATACCTGATCGCTTTTAAGTTTGGCGTAACGGCGGTTTATCTGCATCAAGGCCAATGCAGTAAGAAAGCCCAGTGCGGCCATAACGCCATACCACCGGAGCGAAAAATTACCAAAATCAATGATTACAGGATCCATAAAAACAACTCTGCGGTTAAAAATTTTCTCTGATACAACCTATAAAATAACCTTTAAGTGAATAAATGTCAACTGTTTTTTAATTTAAAGTATAAAAAAGGCATTTTTTTCACAGTTATCCCATAACTTTTCTGTAAAATAGCTGTAAAAACAAATTTGGCAAATAATTTGCAGATTTTTTTAGTTGACAGTTGAGCCGTTTTATCTGCTCCCAGGCATTGGGACTTTTACTATCCAGGCTCTGACTCTGCCAGAAATTTGCTGATGTGTTTTCTGATTCTGAAAATCTTTGATCTGATGGTTCTCATTGAACAATTCAGTAATCTCCATTATAAAAGGTCGATACTTTGAGTGCCGGACTTTATCAGGTGGCGGTTTCTGCTGATGATGAAGTCAAAAGCAAATATGCCATCGAGCTTGCGCTGGCTTGATAAGTTCATCGGATAAGCGGAACGACTCCCGGTCAGCGGGCCGGGAGTTTTTTATTGGCCGCTTTCGACGGCGGCTTTTTTTATGCGCTCGATCAATCGGGTGTAGCGAACTTCGGTCCGGTAATTGTTGACCGACATCTCCAGAGCCTTGCGGCTGCCGACGATTATCAACAGCTTTTTGGCCCGCGTCATGGCGGTATAAAGCAAGTTGCGCCCCAGCATCATATAGTGTTGCGACAGCAAGGTTATGATCACAGCCGGAAATTCGCACCCCTGCGATTTATGCACCGTAACTGCATACGCATGAACCAACTCCGAAAATTCATCCGACGTATATTTTATCAAACGCTCGCTGTCGAACCGGACTGCGATCACCCGTTCTCTGGCATTGACATAGCGGATGATCCCCATATCGCCATTAAAAACGTTCTTATCATAATTATTGCTGATCTGCATGACTTTATCGTCGAGTTTGAAGATCCGCTCGCCGGCATCCAGAAAATCTTTTTTGCCCGGGTTCAGTTGTTTTTGCAGTTCGGTATTCAAACTTACAGTTCCGCAAGTTCCACGATTCATAGGCGTAAGAATCTGCACCGCCTCGATCGGATCAAAATGAAATCGCTCCGGGATCCGTTTCAGCAATTTTTCCACCACTTTGAGTGCCGCCGTTGGCTCGTCCTGTTCGATCCAGTAAAAATCGCGCAGATCATCGCCTTTGCTCCCCTCGCCTGCCTCCGGCAAAAGCCCCCGATTGACCCGGTGCGCATTGGTAACGATCAAACTCTCGCTGCCCTGCCGGAAAATTTTAGTCAGGCGGCACACCGCAAAAAACTCACAACTTTCCAGCAAATCAGCCAGCACCCGCCCCGGCCCGACCGATGGCAGCTGATCGGCGTCGCCGATCAGTACCAGCGTACAGCCGCTGCGCACGGCCCGGAAAAGTGCCAAAGCCAGCGGCAGATCCAGCATACTGACTTCATCCACCAGCAAGATATCGCACTCCAACGGCTTTTCCTGATCGTATTGAAAGGTGTTTTCTTCCGGCTCGTATCCCAACAGCCGGTGCAATGTCCGGGCATTTTCGCCCGTGGCTTCGCTCAAACGTTTGGCGGCCCGGCCTGTGGGAGCGGCCAAGCTCAAACGCAACCCGGCCCGTTTGGCCCGCCGGACTATTTCGCCCAGCACGGTGGTTTTACCGACTCCGGGACCGCCGGTAATGATGACCAGCGGATTTTCGCTCACAGCTTCGACCGCCGCCAGCTGCTCATCCGACAAGCTCAATTCCG
The DNA here is from genome assembly GCA_015061695.1 of Lentisphaerota bacterium. Taxonomy (GTDB): domain Bacteria; phylum Verrucomicrobiota; class Lentisphaeria; order Victivallales; family Victivallaceae; genus SIG78. The sequence goes on along the minus strand of SUWA01000024.1, from coordinate 30,351 downwards.
GTCGGATCGGAACTTTTTTCATCACCAACCCGGAAAATTTTTTGATTTCTGCCAGCCGCCGGATGTGCCGGGGCAATTCGCACTCGTATTTGAGTAAGTATGGCAGATAGACCATATCGTCATCCACGATGATCCGGTGTTTATCTATGGCGTAGGCCATGGCTTGCAGCGCGCTGGTGGAATCGACTTTCAGCAGTTCAGCGATCTCCTGCTGCAAAAGTTCTCTGGGACAGCAGCAATGTCCGTTCATCGTTTGATTTTCCAACGCATACACGGCCCCGGCGCACAGCCGTTCCGGAGAATCACTCTTGATCCCCAGACTCATTGCAATTTGATCGGCGCGGGCAAAGCCGATGCCATTTACATCCTGGGCCAATTTGTAGGGATTGTTGCGGACGATCTGCGCGGCATTGTCGCCGTAGTGCCGGAAAAGCCGCGCGCAGTAAGCCGGGGTTATGCCCAGCCCCTGCAAAAAAATCGCTCCGTTGCGCCGTTCGCCGTATTGCTGCCAGGCATCGCGGATCACCGCCAGTTTTTTCATCCCCATCTTGGGGATCTCGCGCAAACGGTTGGGGTGATTGGTCAATATATCGTAAGTTTGATCGCCAAAATAATCTACGATCGCAGCGGCGGTTTTGGACCCGATCCCCGGAATCACTCCGGATGATAAAAAACGTTTCAGCCCCAGTTTGCTTTCCGGCAAAACCGTTCCGATGATCTCCGCCTTGAACTGACGGCCATATTCAGGGTGTTCCACCCAGCGGCCGGACCCTTCGACGAACTCTCCTTCGCGTACACCGATTCCGATGCCGCACATGGTTTCGTGTTTGCGCTCCGGCGTCAAGATACGGATCACGCAATACTGATTATCGGGATTGACAAAAAGTACACGCTCGACCTCACCGGAAAGTTTTTCCATTCCCGGCGAGGTATTTTCTGATGCCGGTTCGGGCATAATCACATATTATCCAACAGATGAGTGAAGTTGCTTACGGCTTCTTCCAGTGTTCCCGGATAAGCCGCGCCGCCGCCCAGCGTCATTACGCCGTCAAAGTTATAACAGCGCATGATCGAAACTAATTCCTTTACTTCGGCATTACCGCCGGCCAGCACGGTCGGACGGCCATCCCAGGTTTGATCGACCAAATCCAGCTGCACTGCGGTGCGGATAAAACGTCCGCGCTTGAACGACAGCAGGAAAGGATTTTCGCCCGCCGTTACAAAGTTGGCCGGATTGAATACCATGCCATAGGTACGCGCCGCCGCAGTCTGGTGGCGGTTGAGTTTGGCCGCCGCGTGGGCAGAACCCTGATTGGTGTTGTAATAAGCTACATCCAAACCGGCATTGGCTGCGGCCTGGGCTGCCGAATAACTGTCGTTCAAAGGCAGGATCAGCCGGGGAATACCCAACGCCAGCGCCAGATCAATAATGCTCTGGGCATTTTCCGGCACGCTGAAACAACGGGCGGCGCTGACCTTGATATTGCCTTCAGATAATTCGCTGATCCAGGCACTCAATTTTTCCTGACTCCACTTGAACCACGGCTTACCCTGAATAAAGTCGAGTTCAACCAGACCGACACCGGTGCGGTTGAGATTTTCCACCATTTCGGCAACGTAGCGCCCGGCCAGCCGGGAAGATGCCGCCAACCGGAACGACTCCTTATTTTCGATACGGTCCTTGAAGATCGCCGCCCGCTGCCGGACGCAGTCGGCACATTCCGGATTGTCGCACAGCACAAATGCCGGATCGCTGCTGCCGATGGCCAGCGAAATTTCAAACAGCTCGCGGGCTTTGATCAAACGCACTTCCGCATTGCCGATACGGCCGCGGGTAATCGCCGGTTCCAGCAGCGGATCCAGTCCGATAAAGTCGCGGTGCGGGCCGGGATAAAACTTCCAGCTTTTGGTAACTTCTTCACCTTCCGGTGTGGTAAAGGTACGCGTAGCCGTATTCATGTAAGGCAGTTCCAGCAGTGCTTCCACGCTGTGCAGAGTCGTATTGCGATCCTGATCGACCCCCAGCAAACAAATATAGCCGTCTTTTTCGGCAATGCGCGTATAAGGTGTGTCGTGGCCGTGGGCGGTTTCGGCTTTCCAATGATCGCGGCAAAGCGCTTCGGCATCCTTACCGATCGCAGCCAGCGTACCGACCGGGCACGGGCTGATAACGGCGTTGGGGCGTTGTTTGACTTCATCGGTCAGAATACCGAGCGCGCCGAAAACCGGCACCAGCAAAGTACCTTCTTCGCCCACCACATCCAGAAAAGCGTCGATCACCGCGGCCGGACCGCCATTGACTTTACCCAGACTCACCAGCGAACTGTGCAAAAGTACAATATCGCCATTGGTCAAGCCCATGTCGCGCAAAGATTGTGCAATATCACTTTGATTAAGCATAATAAAAATCCTTTCTTTTACAAAATCACACTGTTGTTATACAATAGCATTGTAAAGATTTATTTCAAACCGACCATAGAACATTTTTGAGCTTTTTATTGCTTATACAACGATAAAATATAATATACTACAGACAGTTTTATCCGGAATCATGTTCCTGATGATTCAGTGGCAAATGACTTAAAACACCAATAGTTTGCAAAAAAAATGCTTTTTTTGTGAAAATTTTGATTTTTTTTCGATTTACATGGATAATAAACGGCATTTTCCGTGTCAAATATAACAGAAGAATTTTTTTACGGTTCGGATATTTTTTTTCCGGAACAGAAAAAACGGGATATATTCGGGATGCAGTGAGGATGAAAATATCAAAAATAGAACAATGGGACGATTTCAAGTTAGTGGATTTTTTCAAACAGGGCTACGAGGAGTGTTTTGATGAGATCATTCGCCGTTATTACCAGTCCCTGGCCGAAACTGCGAACAAATTAACAGATTTTCCGGAAGACGCCCAGGAAATCGTCAACAATACTTTTTTGCTGGCCTACCGGCATTTGCACACTTTTCGCGGCGACTCGCGTTTGAGTACCTGGCTGCAAAGCATCTTGCGCAACCAAGCCGTCAACTGTTACCGGGCCAGATGCCGCAACGGCAGCAATATAACGCAAAGTCTGGAAGTTAAGGATGAGTCCAATCACTGCTGGTATACTGTAGACTTGCCGGACTGGGAAAATCTGCCGGAAAAATCTGTTTGCAATCAGGAGTTGGATCAGGTTCTTGAAGATTTGCTCAATGAACTGCCGCCGGTTATGCTGCAAACCGCCCGGATGTACTTTTTTGAACATCTTGCGCACGATACTATTGCCGAAAAAATGCGCTGTCCGCCGGGTACTGTCCGGTCAAGGATTTTCAGAATAAGGCAATTTTTGATCCGTAATCTGAAAAAGTATTTGGATTGAACCATCCATTCCATCCCTGATCCGGCTTGCAATCCGATATGTTGCCGGTAACAATCAGGACCACCAACTGAACCGGTGGTTTGCACAAGGGGCTGTTGCAAAACAGTTTTGCAACAGCCCCGCTTGGTATTATGAACAATATAGCCAGCCAACAGCTCATGCGGCGGAACGCCGCACAGCCCGGCTTGCCGCGGCGTAGCAATGCGAAGACGGGTCAGGGCCGCGAACGCATGAGAGGGCAGTTTGCCGGATATATTCCGGCAAACCGATTTTAAGAAATTATGGAATTTCTGTGTTTTTTTTGTATATACGATTGGATTTTTTTTAAAAGTGCGTTAAATTATATCTCTGAAGCAACCCTATGGTGTAATGGTAGCACAAATGATTTTGGTTCATTTAGTCGAGGTTCGAATCCTTGTGGGGTTGCCATTTTTTTTTGCGACATTCCGCAGTATCGGGGTATTGACCGTATTTTTGAACGCAACAAACAGCAGGAGTCAGGCGTTATGGATTGGGATAAAAAAACTTGGATAAAGGCTTCATGTATTGCAGGGGCAGTTGTTATTGTTATCATTTTGGTTGCAGCATTATCCGGCAACAGCGGCGAAAATAATGTCAATACCCGGATCACGGTAATGGATACGCCGGAAATGACCGAAGGTGAATTCTCCGATACAGAAGTTGCCGGAACTCAATCGCCTGAAACCGAAGCAGAAACCAAAGCCGAAACCGAAACCGAAGTTGCCGCAGAAACCGAAGTTGCCGCGGAAACCAAAGTTGCCGCCGGCAGCGATAAACCCGCCACCGCTGTACTGGAACAAAAACCCGGAGCTGATCCGATCCCGGAAACAACCGCACCGGAATCAACAGTGCTTGCTGATAATTGGCAAATCGTCCTGCTCAAAGATAAGTCCGGAAAAAACCATACCAAGATCGAATTTCATAATAACGGAGTCAAAAAATTTGATCTGCAGTTCAAAAATCCGCACAATATCGGTTTTATGATGCCGCTGGATGATAAAGTTGCCGCCGGACGCAAGCGTTTTACCCACCAAAATATCGCAGATGGCGAAGTAAATTATAAGGATTATCTGGTCGATATTACCGGCCGGGGCGAAAAACGCTATTTGATCGTCAGCAACAACAGTTCGGTTCAATACAGCTTTGCCGAAAATGGCTACCTGATCGATACCAAAGAAAATTTTGCCATTATCGGCCGGATCCCGGTCGGAGAAGTCTACGACTACCCCATGCCTAATATGGATTTTACGTTTGTTTATTCCGACGAAATACCGTACCTTACCACCCGCGGTGCAGCTTGTATTTCTGTAAAAATGCGTTTGGAAAAAGGTAAAGAAGCTGTGTGCGTATCCACCCCCATGCAGGAATTCCCGCTGCAGCAGTACCGGCAATGTCTGGATGAAAAATTGCCTAAAGACATGGTCATGGCCCAACTCTACTGCAATCTGGCCAGTGCCGGTCTGTTGAAACAATCCCGTGCTTATGCCCGGCAGCTCGGTTTCGACTATCCGGATATTTTTGATATTGGCGGCGACTGCCTGAAAAAAATCCGTCAAAGCGAGCTTTACAAATATATTGCGCCGCTCAACGGACTTAAATAAAACGATATCCTCCTGCTCAAGCTCCGGAATAAATATACATGTTTTAAAGCGCTTTCAGCTTGATTTTTGCATACAATGGTGGTATTTTAAGAGAATATTCATCTGTAAATCCGGAGTAAAAAACTATGACGCAAAATAAACCGCGCGAACAATTCGCATCCCGGCTTGGTTTTATTCTTATGACCGCCGGCTGTGCCATCGGTTTGGGCAATGTTTGGAGATTTTCTTATATAACCGGTCAATATGGCGGCGGTTTTTTTGTTCTGCTTTATCTGATCTTTCTGGTAATGCTCGGTTTTCCGGTCATGCTTATGGAACTGGCAATCGGCCGGGCCGGGCGCAGTACCTTCCCGGGAGCGTTCCGCAAATTGCAGAATCCGGCCAGCCGTTTTGCCTGGTACCGGCCGGCTTATCTGCTCTTTTCCGGCAATTTGATATTGCTGATGTTTTACAGTGTCATCACCGGCTGGCTGCTGCTCTACGCCTGCGGTTTTATTACCGGAAAATTTGCCGGTGCCACTACTGTGGAATGCAGTGAAATTTTCAGCGACATGCAGGCAGATCCCACGCAGCAGATCATTGGCATGTTGATCAGCGTGCTGCTGACTGTACTTGCGTGTTGGGGCGGAGTACGCAAAACGGTGGAAAAATCCATTAAAGTTATGATGATCGGATTATTTATGCTGTTGATATTGCTGGTGGTTCAGTCGCTCAGTCTGCCCAACGCCAAATCCGGGTTGAGTTTCTTCCTGAAGCCGGATCTGAACAACTTTATCAACGAAGGTTGGATAAGCGCCGTTCACGCCGCCATGGCGCAGGCGTTTTTCACCTTGAGCTTGGGCATCGGCAGTATTGCAGTTTGCGGCAGTTACACCTCCAGCGATGCCTCGCTGCCGCGTGAGGGGCTGTGGATCATTTCGCTGGATACCATGGTCGCCATTGCCTCCGGCTTGATCATCTTCCCGGCCTGTGCCGCATTCGGCATCAAGGCCGATGCCGGCCCGCCGCTGGTTTTCATTACCCTGCCCAACGTGTTCAACAATATGACCGGCGGGAGTTTCTGGGGATTTTTGTTCTTTAGCTTTCTCTCGATCGCTGCTTTGTCGACTCTGATCGCAGTTTTTGAAAATCTGGTGGCATTCGGCATGGATGAGTGGAACTGGAGCCGCCGCAAATCATGTTCCATTTTCGGCACCGCGCTGGCTGTACTTTCGCTGCCCTGCATCTGGGGCTTTAATTGGTGGCAAGGATTCCAGCCGCTGGGCGCCAACAGCAATATCCTTGATCTGGAAGACTTTATTGTCAGCAATAACCTGCTGCCGCTGGGCGCGTTGTTTATGACGGTTTTCTGCTTCAGCCGCTATGGTTGGCGGGCGGAAAATTTGTTTCGGGAACTCGATCACAAGAAGTCGATCGTGCTGCCCCGTGTACTGGTCTTTTATCTGCGCTGGATCATTTCGCTGATCATTCTGCTGCTCTGGCTGGTCGGATGGCAGCAGAAGTTCTGGCCGGATCTCCTGAAGTGATTCGATCCCCAATGCTACCAGTCAGCCGGAAAAACGCCGCTTTCCCATCACAAAAGCGGAGAATAAAATTGTTTTTTTCTCTTTTTTGTGCTATATTTAATACGCATAAGTATTAAAGAAAGCATAAAATCAATGAAAAACGACGAACTTAAAGATATTTTATTGCAAACTCTTCTGCTGCACCGGCGTTTGACCCGTCAGGAATTTCTGGCTCTGCACCCGTGCCGCCCCGCCTCCATGCTCAACGCTATAAACGAGCTGAAAAACTGCGGATTTGTCGCCGAACCGGAACGCACCAGTGCCAAAACCGGACGCCGCAGTCCGGCACTGATTTTGAATGCTCAATACGGTTGTTTTGCCGGAATCGAGCTGCAGGCGCATAAATTGCTGGGTATTCTGATCGACAACAACGAGCATGTGGTAGCCGAAGCCGTTTTGGACTTTCCTTCCGGCATAACCGCCACAGCGATCCCCGGCAAGCTGGCCGAACTGATGCAAGCCCTGCGTACCCGTCAAAGTCCGCAAGCTCCGCCGTGGAAAGGTATCGGTTTTGCCGACCCGGGGCTGGTCGATCTTGAGCAGCAGAAAAGTTTGCGCGCCCACAATGTCCCCGGCTGGGTGGATGTGCCGATCTGCAACTGGATGCAGGAACTCTCCGATCTGACAGACGTTTTTGTAGTTCCGGAAACTATGGCCCGGACTTTTGCGGAATATTACGCTCACCGCCCTGCCCCGCCGGCCAGCATGTGTCTGGTCGAACTGGATACCGGGATCGGCGGCAGTTTTATCAAAGATGGCCTGTTGCTCTCGGGCAGCAGTTCGCGCGGCATGGAAATCGGCCATCTCGTGATCAAACCCGGCGGGCCGTTATGCAAATGCGGCAATCAGGGTTGTCTGGAAGCAGTAGCCGGCGAGTACGGCATCCGGCAGAAAAGTGCCGGTATGATCGCCGGTCGGGTGCCGACGGAATTGACCGCCAACGTAACTTTGGATGAGTTTGTTCTGGCGCTCAAACGCAATGACCGGGCAGCCGCCCTGATCGCCGGCGAAGTCAGCGAAGCAGTGGCCAGCGCGGTAACGATTCTGGTAACATTGCTGAATCCGGCCAGCATTGTGTTCAGCGGGCGTCTGGCCGGTCTGGGCGATATATTGCTGGATACGGTACGCCGCACCCTTAATGTGAACTGTTTTTCGGGCGCGATCGAAAAATTGAAGCTGGAAATATCCAGTCAGGATGAATTTGCCGCCGCCCGCGGTGCAGCTTTGATGATGCGTCAGCGCGTGCTGCGCCCCGATGCCAGATTGTGGCTTTAAGTTTTTTCACTCATCCCGATTGCCGAACAGCATCATTATCAGGCACAAGATCAATGCCGCGGCGCTGACCCACAACACGGGGCTGTTCAAAGCAAACAAGCCATTGGCAGGCTCCAGCGATGCGGATACCGGTGCCGAAAAACGTTCTCCGGCTTCCGGCAGCAGTCGTTTGAACAATTTAGCTGCGGGGATCGCCAGCAGCATACCCAACAGTACCCACAAAGCGTAAATACGGCCGGAGGCCAGCGCCGCGACCGCCGTTACCGGCACCAGACCGCCGATCCCCAAACCGATACCGGTGCAAAGTCCGCCCAGCAGAACACCCCAGAAGGCCGCCGGAGTTACGTTGGACTGCACTGCATGGGTCGAGCGCAGCAGCGCAAATGCCATCATACCGATCCCGAGTGCCAGCAGCAGAGTTTTAGCCATTTTCATACTGGCAAAAGTCAAATTCTTTTTGACCAGCACCCGGTCGGCAAAATCGCACTTTACCAACACCAATCCCAATACAATACCAAATATGGAAGCCACCGCCAGTTTGACATTACCTTGCAAAGCCAGCGGTTCCAGTGAAGCTAATAAAACCGTATTCATTTTTCACCATCCTTTGCTTTGGTTCCGCTGCCGGATGCGCCGCGCCGCTCAATAAAAAGCGCCGTTACCCCGCCTGAAATCAAGGCGATCAGCAAAAAGAACCACGCCCCCGCCGACAACTCCACAGCTGCAGCAAACTGACCGTAAAAAGCCTCGCCACTGATAATTGCGCCCAGCATGATCAAAAATCCGGAAAGCACTCCCAGAGCAGCAGTACCCAGCGATTTGCCGGCGGCACCTTTGGAATCCTCAAACGCAAACATTATTTTCCACGATCCGTGGATCAAAGATCCGCACAATGCGCCGACAAAAACTCCGCCCAGCAGAGCGATTTGCCAATCCCAGTCCACCTGCGGTATTTCGCGGTCGGCAATAGCTTCGCTGGCATAACCGAAAATTGCCTGCAAAACGCCGGAAAATCCCAGCACATCGTTAAACATATAGCTGCCCAGCAATACCATAATGACCAGCATCGCAGCATTGATCCAGAACGGCCACTTTTTGTGCAGAAAATTCATTACACACCACCTTTTTACAACTTAACAGTTTTCCTGTGCTTCCAACGCTTTGGTCAGCAGATTTTCCAGCAGCCGCATCGTCCAGACTACATCATCCCCGGCCCGGTGAGCAGTCAGATCATCGCTGGCGCGGTCAAGTTTAAGCACGCCGCGCAGATTCTGCAAACTGTAGCTGGGCAATCCGGGGTAAAGCCGGCGCACCAGCAACAGCGAATCCATCGTTTTTCCCTGCCACAACGGCAATCCGGTACGGGCCAGACTTTCCTGCAGAAAACTCAAATCAAACCGCGCATTGTGCGCCACCAACGTTGAATTGCGCGCAAATTCCAGAAAATCATGCCCGATATGCTGAAAACGCGGCGCATCCGTTACCATATCATCAGTAATATGATGCACCCGGCTGGCCCCGCGCGGGATCGCCCGGCCCGGATTCAACAGTGTATGAAACTCCGAAAAATCCCCGGTAACTTCCACCCGCATGGCGGCGATCTCCACAATGCGGTCATTGACCGGACTCATGCCGGTGGTTTCCAGATCGAACACCGTAAATGGGCCAAGTTCAAACCATTGCATAGTATTATACCGCCCGGGCTGTCTTTACTCAATACTGATCATCTGGCGCAGTTCAGCCATACCTCCGGGCGGCAGTACACGACTGTCCCCGGCCGCCGGAGCGTTGGCGGCTTCCACGCAAACCATGGTATGATACTCTTCGTCACCGAAGTCGGGCATCCGTTTGGATTTTTCGATCCAGGGATTCCATACCACCGTGGAAGTACTGCCGGATTTGGCCACTTTTATCACCCGGTTGAAAACGGGGTCAACGATCCGGACAATACCGCTGGTATTGCGGTAAATGCGGTCGATCTCGCGATCAATAACGACCGGGCCGGCTTGTACATCATCGCACTGCAGAACCGAGTCGCGGTAACTGCAATCATCCAGACCTTCCACGGCAATGGCGGAAGCATCGGCCACGTTAAAGTAGCTGTGCAGCGCGCCGGAGTAAGCCAGTTCGCGGTCGCCGGTATTGAATATTTTCAGCGCTGCCACCAGCGCCGTACCCAAAGTTACAGTCAGCTGCAGTTTGAACGGCTGGGGTGCGAACACAGCATCCACATCCTGATCGGTCAACTCCAAAACTACAGAACTTTTGCCGGCCGGCGAGTGCATGGTTTCCACCACCTGCCACTGCGAAAGGCGGGCAAAACCGTGGCCGCCGAATTTACCGGCAGGATCCGGCCCGAACCAGGGCCAGCAAACCGGGATACCGCCGCGGATGGGGTCTTTTTCTGTAAACATTGACTTGCCGCTCATCCACAGCACCGGCACAGCACCGGCGGGCTGGTAACTGATTACATGTGCCCCGTGCAGCATAACTTCGGCCACGCCGAACTCGTTGCTGATGCGGACTGCCGGCAGATCGCCGCTGCCCGAAAAAAAGTTGAAGTTATCCGAACCGAAACGGCTCTGAAGCTGCATTGCAATATTTTCACTCATGTTCTGAAAATTCCTGTCGTTATATCATTGTAAAAATCACCTGATGCGCAGTTGTTCGTGTAATTTAACACAAATAACGGCTTTTTGCAACTCTTTAGTTGCAGAAAATTCAACTTTGCGCTTGAAGAATCGCAATAAAGGTATATATTAATGAACGAATGTATGTTTGTAAACGCATAATCCGGAGAAATTTTACTCATGTTTGATAATCTTAGCGATAAATTCAGTGAGATTTTCAAGAAGTTGCGCGGCGAAACCCGCCTGACCGAAAGCAATATAGCAGAAGCCATGCGCGAGATCCGCATGGCCCTGCTCGATGCCGACGTAAATGTGGATGTGGCGCGCGAGTTTGTTGAAAAAGTCCGCGTCGACTGTCTGGGCGAAGCTGTATTGAAAAGCATCACCCCCGGTCAGCAGGTGGTCAAAGTAGTCAATGACCGCTTGATCGAACTTTTAGGCGGCGAAGCCGGCCAGCTCGATCTTACCAGCAACCCGACCGTGATCATGCTGGTGGGTTTGCACGGTTCCGGTAAAACCACCACGGCGGCCAAGCTGGCCCGCTATCTGACCGACAAGCTGAAAAAATCGGTTTTGCTGACCGCTTGCGACGTCTACCGCCCCGCTGCTATCGACCAGTTGGAGATATTGGGGAAGGAACTGAACATCGAAGTATTTTCCAAGCGCGGCGAGATGAACGTGCCGGCAATCGCGGCCGAAGCCGTCAGCCGGGCCAAATTTGCTCATCACGACGTGGTGATCCTCGATACCGCCGGCCGGTTGGAAATCGACGACGCCATGGTGCAGGAACTTATCCGGTTGCGCCAGAGCGTGCGTGCCGATGAAGTGCTGCTGGTGGCTGATGCAGCCTTGGGTCAGGAAGCTGTCCATGTGGCCGATACGTTCCATAAAGCCTTGAACCTGACCGGTTTTATTCTGACCAAACTCGACGGGGATGCCCGCGGCGGGGCGGCGCTTTCCATCCGTCAGGTAACTCAATGCCCGGTCAAATTTGTGGGTATGGGCGAAAAAACTGACGATCTGGATGTTTTTCACCCCGACCGCATGGCCTCGCGAATCCTCGGCATGGGCGACGTGGTGTCGCTGGTGGAAAAAGCGGCCGCTGACCTTGACCACGAAGAAGCGGAAAAACTGGCCAAAAAACTTCGCAAAAATGAATTTGATTTTAATGACTTTTTAAGTCAGATCAAACAATTTGAACGCCTTGGCGGTCTGGAAGGATTGCTCAAATTCCTGCCCGGCGGCAAGCAGATGCAGGAAGCATTGGCCATGGTAGATCCGCGGGAATTCAAGCGGCTGGAAGCGATGGTGCTTTCGATGACGCCGGGAGAACGGGCCAACCCGGACAGTATCGACTTTGCCCGCCGCAAACGTATTGCCAGAGGCTGCGGTCTGCCGCTGGAAAAGATCGCCGGTTTTATCCGTCAGTTCAATCAAATGCGCAAGATGATGAAAAAAGGCGGTTTGATGAAAGCGCTGATGGGCGGAGGCGGAGGCGCTCCAACTGAAATACCCGCCGGCGGTATGGGCGGCGGATTCAATCCTTTCGGCGGCAGCCAGCAGACTGTTTCCAAAAAAGAACAGGAAAAGAAAAAGCGGCTGGCCAAACTTAAGAAAAAAGAAAAACAGAAACAGCGCCGTAAAAAGTAAACGGCCAAGTCATTTTAACCGACTATCAGTCATTGTCAAGGAGATTTATATAATGTTTACACTTATTGCAGCACTTATTGCCGGTATGGCATCCGGTTTTGCCGCCGGCAAAGTTACCGGCAGCCCGGTGTGGGGCGCCGTATCCGGCATCGTAGTAATGATGATCGTCCAGATCGTGATCGGCATCATCATCCGCCGCAAGGTCAACAAAGTCAACATGAGCATCCAGATGCAGATGGAGCTGGCCAAAGAAAAGATCCAGCGCAAAATCAATATGATGCAGCAGCGCCCCGGCATGTCGCCGAAATTCCTGCAGGGCACGGTCGAAAAAGATCAGGCCGCCGCCGTGCATCAGGCGTTGGAACTCACGGACAACCTCAAGCGCTATTACAACTGGAGCCCATTGCTGCGCAAGCAGATCAACACCATGAAAATGATGTTCCACTACCAGATCAAAGAGTTTGACAAGGTCGATGAACTCATGAGCGGCTGTCTGTTCTTTGATCCGGTATCGCAAGCTATGCGCATGGCGCGTATGTATAAGAAAAACGACCCCAAACTGGCTAAATTCGCGACTGCCAAACTCCGTACCGCCAAAGGTGAACAAGGCGCGCTGCTTTTTGCGCTTTACAGCTGGATATTGGTCAAACGCGACGATGTAAAAGGCGCGATCGACGTACTGGTCGCCAGCAAAAAACGCTGCGACAACGAAGTGCTTAATGCCAACTGGGAGCGTCTGGTCAACGGCAAAGTCAAAAACTTTTCCAACGCCGCCATGGGCGAAATGTGGTACATGCTGCATTTGGAAGAACCCAAAGTCAAAACCCAACGGATGCGTCCGCAATTTTAAGCTGTTTGACCGATCGAATTATCCATGAGCATTATCCGTCAATCCTGCTCCGGTCTGGCTCCGGCGCGCAGTTTTCCGGTCAAAAAACTTACTGCAGAACAACTGGCCCGGGGGATCGTGGTACGTTCGCCCAACTGGCTGGGTGATGCAGTTATGACTTTGCCGGCCCTGAAGGCTTTGCACAATTTGCTGCCGGAAGGCGCGCCGCTGGCGGTCATTGCGCCGCCGCAAAGTGCCGACCTGTACAAACTTTATCCGGCAGTAACTGATATTATCCGTATCAAAGCTCACCAGAGCTGGCCGAAAGAGGTCAATGAATATTTGCGCAAATGCAATTTCGGTGCCGGTGTGCTGTTCAGCAACTCGCTGCGCGATGCCTGGCAGATGCGCAGCGCCGGAGTAAAAAATCTTTACGGAAGATCTGCCCGCTGCCGGGGAATGATCATGAAGCGTACCTTCAAATTCCCGGCTTGGAAAAAAGGCATACTGAACGAAAGTCATCACGCCAACGAGTATCTCTCCATAGTTTGCTCCATGGGGGCCGAACGACCGGAAGTGCTTATGCCGCAACTTATTTCGTCTTTGAGCATGGGGCAGATACCGCTGAAAATGCAAAGTTTCTGCCAATACCCCAAGTTGATGCTGATGGCGCCGGGGGCAGCTTATGGCGCGGCCAAACGCTGGGCCAGCAGCAGTTTTAATGCAGTGGCCGCCGAATATATCCGCCATGGCGGTATTGTTGTTGTGCTGGGCAGCGCCGGAGAACGGGCGATCGGCGAAGAAGTGATTGCCGGCTTGCCCGCCAACCGGGCGTTCAATCTTTCCGGCGAAACCAGTTTCAGCGACTTGTACAATCTGATCCGCTCCGCCCGGGTCTGCGTGGCCAACGATTCCGGGATCATGCATCTGGCGGCAGCTATGAACCTGCCCGGAGTGGCAGTGTTCGGGCCGACGGACTACCGCGCAACCGGTCCGGTCAGCGATGACTGGTGTGTAGTGTATGACAAGGAACCGTGCGCGCCGTGTTTCAAGCGGGTCTGTCCCAGCGGCAGCCGCCGCTGCATGGAAAAAATCCGGCCGGAGGATGTTATCGCAGCCCTGAAGCAGATGAATCTGCTTTGAAGCACCTGAACTTGCCCCCCCCCAACTCACCGCAACAAAAAAAACGCACGCCAACGCGGAAAAAGTGCTAATAGTACAAAAACGGATTGATACAAGATAAAAAAACGGCAAAAGATCATTTTTTCAGTGATCAGAGTATTGTAAATAACCGAAAAACGGGTTATCTTTTCAATAAAGAGATGACTTAACCATTTGGAGGTTATTTATGAAAAGTCGCCGTATGCAGGATATGACCGTCCTGGAACTCAAAAATTATCTGGCCAATGCCCAACACAAGACTATTATCATTCCCTACGCTTTGAGCGAACAGCACGGCTATCATCTGCCGCTGGATGTGGATATAAGAAATTGCGATTTCTGCGCCGCCAAGCTGGCGGAAAAGCTGGATTGTCTGATCGCCCCTACCCTCAACTACACCTTTTCCGGCGGGATGCTGACCGGTACGATCAACGTCAAGCCCAATACTTTCAGCAATCTGGTGGGCGAAATCATTGAATCGTTGGCTTTGCAGGGCTTTGATAACTTTATCATTCTGCCCGGCCACGGCGGCAGCGAAAGTATGCTGCACCTCAAAGAATCTTTGCGGATCCAAAAGTGGCTCAACCCCATGCTCAAAGACAAAATGATCATTATGATGCCCATTTGGGATTTCTCGCCCACCTGGACGGAACTCTTCAAAAACCGCGACTACCACGCCGCGTTGGCGGAAACCTCGCTCTTGCTGCACTGGTGTCCGGAAGTAGTACGCAAAGATATGATCCAGACCGACGTGGAAGATGTGGCCGAACGTCTGCGCAGCGATCCGGACAGTTACCAGCTGCGCGAAAGTTTCACCGAACTTTCGCAGGAAGTCGTGCAAACCAGCCAGCGCGATGACGTGATCGTCGGCGTAATGGGCTACCCTGAACAGGCTTCGGCCGAAATCGGCGCAAAAATCGAAGCTGAATTTATGGAAAACGGTACCAAGGCGCTGCTCAAAGCTATCGCCGATGCCGACGAAGCGCGCAAAAGCGGCAAACGAATCATCCACGACAACGGCGCGGCATTGAAAATTCTTAACGAACTTTGATCTGCAATATTGCATAGCGGAGAAAAAAATGCTTTTTAAGACACTTTCCTGTACCGCAGCAGTCATGTGCCTGACAGGAACTGTAACTGCCAAAGAGTTGAAAGTTTTGGCGATCGGCAACAGTTTTTCGGTCAGTGTGACCCGCAATCTGCCGTTTATCGTCAATCACGAAAAAAAGCATAAGTTGGTCTTCACTTCTGCCTACATCGGCGGCTGTTCGCTGGAACGGCACAGCAATAATCTGCGTAAAGCAGAGAAAAATCCGCAATTCCGCCCCTACAGCATAACGGTATGGGATTCGGAAAAGGCGCTGCCGGGATACACTGTCCAACCGGTAAGCGGCAATGTGAATGAACTGCTGAAGAAAAATCAGTATGATATAATAACCATTCAGCAGGCAAGCGGTTTCAGTTGGAAATTCGGCACCTACGAACCCTATGCAGCAGAATTGATCGCGTACATCCGCAAATATCAGAAGAATGCTGAAATCGTCATTCAGCAGACCTGGTCGTACCGTTGCGATGACAAGCGTTTGGAAAAATGGAACATCACGCCGGCAAAAATGTACCAAAACTTGCGTGCAGCCTATCAGAAGTTGGCCGAAAAACATCAATTACGGGTCATTCCCACCGGTGATGCAGTGGAGTGTTTCCGCGCGGCAACGCCGAAAAAATTTGTTCCGGATGCCCCCGGCAAAATTTATAAGGAACCGGAACTGCCGGATTTCAGCGGTGATGTGGTCGGATCTTCCCAATGGCGCACCAATGCCAAGACCAAACAGCGGTATTTATTTACCGATCCATCCCATCTGAATTATCAGGGGGAATATATGCAATCAGTGCTCTGGTATGCGTTCCTTTTCAACGAAGATGCAACGGCAATAACCTATCGCCCGGAAAATATTGACGCTGATACAGCCGAATTGTTGAAAAACAGCGCGCAAAAAGCATTGCAGAATTACGTTCAAGTAAAATAACCAACCCCTTAAACAAAAAGGAGATTTACTATGGCAATGGCAGAAAAAGACAAACACTACACCGGTGGAGAAACCGAAGGCGGTATCACCAGCAGTTACGCCAATAACGACGGCGTTCAGCTGAAGGTACCTTACAGCTTCATGGGTTCTATCTACGACGAAGCCGAGCGCGAAGCTGCGCTGGCCGCCATGGCGCAGGATACCCTGACCATGGGTCCCAAAACCACCGAATTCCAGAACAAGTTTGCAAAAAAGCACGGCAGTAAGCACGCTTTTGCCTGCAGCAATTGTACTACCGGTATGATGGTTGCCACCCAGATCTTTGATATTGGCAAAGGCGATGAAGTCATCGTTACGCCCAATACCTTTGTGGCGACCAGTTTGCCGATCCTCAAAGAAGGCGCCACCCCGGTCTTTGCGGATATTGACGAACGCACGTTCAATATCGATCCGGAAGAAGTGGCCAAAAAGATCACCAACAAGACCAAGGCTATCTATGTAGTGCATTACGCCGGTCAGATGGTGGATATGGACCCGATCATGGAACTTGCCCGCAAGCATGGTCTTTATGTTTTGGAAGACTGCGCCCACGCTACCGGTTCGAGCTACAAAGGCCGCATGGCCGGTTCGATCGGTGATATCGGCTGCTTCTCGTTCCACTCGCTCAAAAACATCACCACTTGCGGCGAAGGCGGTATGATCACCACCGGCAATGATGAATTTGCCAAAGGCATCATGGGTCTGCGTTGCATGAGCAACCAGCCGTGGAGCTGGGATGATGTGCTGGAAGATCCGTCCAAGAAGGAATGGAAGTTCGGCAGCCGCATCACCTGTACCAAGAGCGCCGATGAACTCGAATACTGGCTGCCCGCTCACTTTGACGTGCGTCCGTATCTGGGCAAGCACTGGGGCAACAACTACCGCATGAACGAAATTCAGGCGGCGGTCGGCTGCTGCCAGCTGGATAAACTCGATATGCTGATCAACAAGCGCCGCGAAATCGCCCACAAGATCACCGAAGGCATTCAGGATGTCAAAGGTATCGAAGCGGTTTACGAAGATCCGAACTGCTACCACAGCTATCACCTCTACACCGTTTGCGTGAACGAAGCTGAACTCGGCGGCAGCCGCGATGAATTCATGCGCGTACTGTACGAAGAAGAAGGCGTTCAGGGCATTCTGCACTACCAGCCGACCTTCCACTTCACTGGCTTGAAAAACCTCGGCTACGATCCGGATCAGTGCCCGAAAGCCAGCGATTTCTTCTACAAGCGCGAACTGAATATCCCCATGCACCCGCGTCTGACCGAACAGAACATTGTTGACACCGTCGAAGGTATCAAGAATGCGGCAGCCAAGGTGCGCAAACGCCACAACAAAGCGTAAGTTTGGTTTGTTCAAAGCGTTTTGAAAGCTGTAAAAGCCCTTGTCATTACAACAAGGGCTTTTTTACAGCCCGTAAATTACTGTTCACAAATCAACTTCACTTGCAAAAACAAATGGATTAAGTTATATTATAGGTGTAAAATAAATAATTTTCAATACTAATGTTAATATGAATTACCCGACAACCCGATCAAGTTTATTGGAACGAGTTCAGCAAGGCGATGAAATTTCATGGAATGAATTTTATTACCGCTACTCCCCGGTCATCCGTGCGGCCGGGGCGGGAATCAAGTTCAACAATGCGGAATGCGATGATCTGGTTCAAGCGGTGATGCTTAAAATTTTCAATCGCGCTCAAACCTTTGTTTATAAACCGGTTAATGGCAAATTCCGCACCTATTTCGCCAGGGTTGTACACAATCAGGCAGTGGATATGATCCGCCGCAATAATGTACAAAAAAATCTGCCCGGTGAACCGATCGACGCGTGTGATCCTTTTGATGAACTTTTTGATTCAGAATGGCGCAAAGCTGCCCTGGCCGAAGCCAAAGCTGAATTGCGTTTGCGGGTAAGCGATAAAACTTTTATGGCGTTTGAACTGTACAGCTTGCAAAATCGCCCGCTGAAAACAGTAGCCCAAACGCTTGAGATGACTCCGGATCAAATATATGTGGCCAAGAACCGTTGCATAAAGATTTTGCAGGAAATCATCCGGCGCTATAATGAAATTGATGGAGCTTTGCACCTTGAAATTTAAACCTGGCGATCAAATCCATGACTTCAAACTGCTTACCGTATGCGGCAGCGGCGCATACGGAACGGTCTTTCTGGCCGAAAATGTAATAACCCGCCAGCAACTCGCGCTCAAAATAATCAGTGCAACCGGCAAAAATCCGGAGCGCGAGTTGAAGGGTCTGCAGCAGTATCAGCAAATTTGCCCCCATACTGATCTGCTGCAAATCTATCATGTGGGATTTTTTGATGGCTTTTATTACTATACCATGGAGGCAGCAGACTCGCTTTCCGATACAGAGTATTGTCCTAAAACTCTGGCCAATATATTAAAGAGTCAAGGACGACTCACACCTGAAGAGGTCAAATCAATGGCAGAAAGCGTGGCAAGCGCGTTGGAAACTCTGCACAGTAAAGGTGTCATGCATCGTGACATCAAACCGGAAAACATCTTGTGGGTCAATGGGGTTGCCGTTCCCGGCGATATAGGCCTGATAAGTGCCAATAACACGTCCACGCTGGCCGGAACGCCCGGATTCATTCCGCCGGAAGTCGTGGCCGGGTTGCGTGAACATGACTTCAAAGATGACTTTTATGCGCTGGGCAAAGTGATTTACTGCGCATTGACCGGACTGCCGGTAACGGAATACCCCTCATTCCCGGATAGTGCGACCTTGAACGGCGCCGGCGAGATCATCCGTTTGTACAGCCGCCTTTGCGCCGGCGACTCGTTCATTCGCTCCGACCATACCCCAAAACGTTCCCGCGCACTCCTTTATACCGCAGCAGCATTGCTGCTTGCCGGTATGATCGCGGGTGCGTTTTGGGCAGTTCGTCCGCAGCCGCAACCGGAGCAAGGAGCAGAAAAAACTGATCCGGTTGAACCGGCGGCAGTACAGCCTCCCCCGCCCTACACTCCCTCGCAGGCACTGCAGCAACTGATGCCGGAATTGAGCGAACATTACCGGCAGTTGTATTATAAATTATTTGAAATTCAAATACAATCCGCCCAAAATATCACCCGGCAGGATTTGCTTGAAGCCGAAGCATATCTGGCCAAACATCCCGGCCACCCCATGATCGACACACCGCAGTATGTGGCTGAACAACGGAAACGACAGCAAGCTGAAGCAGAATTTGACCGTCAGCACCAATCCGATCCGGTGTGGTGTTATTTCCGCAATCAGGAGGAAATCTCCTGGGTGCTGGCAAATTTGCAAGGCCAAGCCATCCCCCGGCAATACACGGCAGATGAAGCAAAAGAAAAATTGAACGTTCTATACCAACAACAGCGCGAGTTGGAAATACTCATTCTGAAAAAATATCAAAAATAAATTTTATATGCTGTAAGAAATCGCATTTTGCTGCGTCCAAAAGTCGATAACACTTTTTACCGTGTTATCGGTTGTTTGAAAAAGGCATTGCCCATGCCCGGATTTTTTACCGCAAGCCTTGCAATTTATGCTTTTAAGTGATATATTTTATTCATGCAATCAACCCGAAAGGAACTTGACGACACGAAAAAATATTACAACTGCTTAAAAAAATAAGAAGATCACCGATCTTCAAGTGATGGATTTACAGGAAAACGCCAAACTTTCGAGGAATACCATTCGCTTGTCGAGGTATGTCTATACAGATGTACTCTTGGCTTGTACGGTATTCCGGGCATTGGCGTGCCTCCTGTATCTGCAAACCGGGGGTACATTTTTTATTACTGATTTTATAAAACAAAACTATCAAAAATCAATCAAAGAAAGGTTATCACACCATGTCTGATCAAGTAGTAACAAGCTCGCTGATTTCACGAATTTCCAATCGTTGCGGAACATTCAGTTTTTTTGCTCAAATCCTTTTATTGGGTGCCGGAGCGATTGGCAGCAGCGGTGCTCTGGGGTTTCATCATTTGCTCCTGTATGCTTTTTGCATTTATGGTGTTTCAAGCATAGCCGGCTTGCTTGCGCTGACCGCAATCGTCTGCGGTATTATGGCACTCTTAAGTATGACTCCCGCCGAAAAACAGGTAAAACTTTTTACCAAAAACTCCACAAAAAATATGGCCGTAACCGGCATTATTCTGCCATTGGTACTGCCGATCTTGTGCATTATTATTGGACTGTTGTGGGGTTCTCAATTTAAATCTGCCGATAAACAATCGTATGAATCCAGTCAGTATGATTATTCGGTCAGTGATTACAGTGAACCGGAGCTGGATGCCCACCAAGCCGATAAACAACCATCTATTCCCCCGACCCGAGTCGTCCAGGCAATGTTAAATGCTATGGAATACGGCGATGTAGATGCGCTTTTCCTTTATCAAAAAGAAAATGAGAAAAGCCGTCAGACTAAAGCGCTCCTGGACGCCGGCGGCGACGAAGCCAAAGCGGAATTTGCCAATGAAATGATGACGATGATGCAAGCCGTAACGGTTGAAGTGCTGGAAGAAAAAATCAATGGCGACAACGCAGAAGTCAAGGTTATTATGAAAAGTAAAAACACCGATGACTCTAAAATCATCACCGTCCATCTGGTCAAAGAAAATAATTTCTGGTATATAACCGAATAAACAGTTTTTATAAGGAGAATAATTATGCCGGAAGATACAAAAAAATGTCCATTTTGCGGCGAAGAGATATTATCTGTTGCCATCAAATGCAAATATTGCAAGAGTATGCTTGATGATGACCTTGATGATGACCTTGATGATGACCTTTTTCTGTCGGATGACTCCATCGGTCAATTTAATCCTCCTCCCGCAAAAACACCTGACGCAGCCGTTAGCAATACAAAAATAAACTGGATCATAACCGTTATCGGTTTTGTTCTGGCGGCAGCCGCAATATTTTTTTCCGGCTGGGTTTATGTGTGGGCGTGTTCAATTCCGTTTGTCGGCTTTCTGGCGCCGTTGCTTCACGGCGGGCTTGCCGGATCCTTTATGTTTTTTGCCGCCAAAAACTTGCGTACAGAATACATTGGCATGTTTATCACCTGCGGCATAATAACAGCCATACTGGTTTATTATGCCAGCTGGGTGTGGTGCATAGAAGAGTATTCCGGGGATTTTATCATGAATCCATCCCGACTGTATGAACGGGCTGCCAATATGCGTATTTTGCGTCATATTTCATACAGTTCTTTTGCTAAAGCACGGGTTTTTCTGCTGCATATAACCGGCGGCACTCTGACTCTGCTTTTGTTTCTGGAATTGGCCATGATCCTGGGCGGCGTTGCTTTGGGGTTCATCGGCATGTATAAGCAGTTCTTTTTCTGTCCGCAGTGCAGAAAATGGAGCGAAGAAAAAAGCAAACCTTATAAACTTGCCTCGGCTGAACCGGAGTATACTCTGACCTCGATTGAAGCCATCATGCAGATGACCACTCCATTACCTAATGAAGATCATTATACGGTTACGGTTTTTGAGTGCCCGCATTGTCTGAATGGCGCCTATACATTAAGAAAGCATCAAATAAGTGTGGAATCCGGCAGATATGACTGCAAAAAAACCACCACTCTGCTCCGCCGTATGTTCTGTCCGGCCGATAAAATCGCCCGGCTGAAAAAGTTTATAACCACCACCGGCATTGAAGGTAAGGACGATATATAAAATACACTGCTGCGCTCAATAAAAATCAGTTGTTACGCCTGACTGCAACATTCCGGAAAACCCTCTTTTCCGGAATGTTTTTCTATATAAAAACAACAAAAAACTGCTGCAGCATTTGATACTGCAGCAGCATAGTAACAACTCTTGTTTTTCAGCTTTAAGGCAGAAAAGTATTTTCCAAATCCGCCAACTGCTCAATTTTCTGCTCACCGGCTTCGCTGGGCAAAGTCCGGAGCAGCATTTTTATGCTGTACGGAACATTGGGAATAAACGACGATGTGGCACGCAACTCAACCCGGGCCGGTCTGAACGGCGTGCAGGAAGTTACTTCGTTGCGCTGCTGGATAATAACCATTCCGCCGGGATCTTTGACTGTAGTTTGCAGCGCTGTACGCGGCTGCGGTTTCAGCGGAGCAGAAGTTATATGCAATTGATCTGAATTGGCTTTGTACCCGAAGATCCAATCGTCAGTTATGGCATTTATATTGTGTATATTACGCAAAGTAATCACTTTAAATACAATGACTTTTTCTTCTTTGCCTTTGATTTCCATCTTCCACACCGGCATAAGTTTACCGGTATTGACATCCCAACTGACATCCAGCAGCGAGAGTTTTTCTGTATTGCGCATATCCCACAGCAATGTGCCGTTGCCGAAGATGCTGACCGCACCGAACAAACTCGGCGGTTCCAGCCGCGGATAAGTAAACGGTATCAGCTCGCGGTTCACATAATAACCGAATACGCGTTGATCTTTGACAATACGCCGCCACCAGTAACTTTGAGTATTGCCGGTCAGTTTGGTATAGTCATTGGTCAGGTACTGTTGCCGCTGGCCGTTGCTGTAACGGGTAACTTCCCGCTGCAGCATCAGATTCAGCGGTTCAAGTTCATCTTTGAGAAAAATGAACTCACTGCCGAACTCAACTTTGCAAGCCCGTCTGCCGGTGTTTTTAAGCCGTACTTCGATTTGCATATCGGCCAGATCCGACGGCAACGCCAAACTGAATTCTGTTTTAAGATAGATATTTTCCCGTTTGTAATCACGGTTATAAGTTACCCGGCCGGGCTGTGTGCGCATTTCCCAATCCTTGATCCCGGTAACGCCCAGCGAGCGGGTTCCCACTGTACTGGCACGGAGATAAGGGCGGAAAAAAATCCGGTGTTTGGCTTCTCTTTCATCTGCGGCATGATCGCCATCGACCGTTTTGCGCGGCATAGCGTTAAAGTCTTCAGCGGAGGGTTTACCGGCATAAACAGACGGATTCAGAGCCACAACTTGAGTGTACATATTCTCGAACTCAAGTCCGATCTGAACTTTATTATCCTTACCGATTTCAATTTTTCTAAACTCATCCCCGCTCAGGGTAAGAACGGAAAAACCCAGCAGCAGGAGAATTGACCAAATATATTTTTTTGCCATTGCATCCTCCAACAACTTTCAATCTTCAGAAGTCAATATAACACGCCAAGCGTAAAAATGCAAATAAACCTCAATTTTTTAACCTTTATATTCCCGCTTGCGTTATATTGCCAATCGTTTTTTAACGGAAAAAATTGCGGAGGTTTAAAACATCCCCGCTCGACAATAAAAAATTCTTGATTCTAAAATATTTGGCAGTTGCAATAATCAATTTTCAGTTGTATATTACAAAGTAATTATTGCGGAGACTCTACTCCGGAAAAATAAAGTTGCGATAATAGCGGTAAATCAATCAATACGGGTTATGATCTCATGGTTATTACAGAAATTCTGGAGCGTAATGCCC
Source organism: Lentisphaerota bacterium (assembly GCA_015061695.1). Classification (GTDB taxonomy): domain Bacteria; phylum Verrucomicrobiota; class Lentisphaeria; order Victivallales; family Victivallaceae; genus SIG78. The sequence goes on along the minus strand of SUWA01000024.1, from coordinate 6,742 downwards.
AGCTTTACGGCAACGATGTTGCGTTGGTCGAAATAAATCCACAGGAATTTGAAAAACGCCACTCCACTTGGCGCGAGTATTCTTTGATCGAACCCAGCCCGCAGGATTCTTTCCGCAGCGAGATGACCTGGGGCGAATTTGAACGCAAAGCCAACCGGATGGCGAACTTTCTGCTCTCGCGCAATATCCGCAAAGGCAGCAAGGTGGCCATATTGCTGATGAACTGCCTGGAATGGCTGCCGATCTATTTTGGTATTCTCAAAAGCGGCGCCATGGCCGTACCGCTGAACTTCCGTTACAGTTCCGACGAAATCAAATACTGTCTGGAACTTGCCGACGTGGATTGTCTGGTGTTCGGCCCGGCGTTTACCGGCCGTATCGAAGCGATCTGCGACCGGATACCGCGGGTCAAAACCTTGCTGTATACCGGCGAAGATTGCCCCAGTTTTGCCGAACCTTACGCGCTGGCATCCTATTGCTCGAGCAAAGCGCCGGTCGTGAACATTGATGAAACGGACGAAGCGGCGATCTATTTTTCCAGCGGTACAACGGGCTTTCCCAAAGCGATCGTTCACGCACACCGCAGCTTGATGCACGCTTGTATAGTCGAGCAAAAGCATCATCACCAGACCCGGCAGGATAATTTTCTCTGCATACCGCCGCTGTATCATACCGGGGCTAAAATGCACTGGTTCGGCAGTTTTCTGGTCGGCGGCAAAGCAGTGCTGCTCAAAGGTATCAAGCCGGAGTGGATCATCCGGGCCGTGTCGGAAGAACAGTGTACAGTGGTCTGGCTGCTGGTACCGTGGGCGCAAGATATTCTTGATGCCATTGACCGCGGCGAGATCCGTCTGGAAGAATATCAACTGGCCCAGTGGCGGCTGATGCACATCGGCGCCCAACCGGTTCCGCCGAGCCTGATCAAGCGCTGGAAAAAGGTATTCCCGCACCATGATTACGATACCAACTACGGATTGAGCGAATCCATCGGACCCGGTGCAGTGCATCTGGGGATGGAAAATATCGACCATGTGGGCGCCATCGGCAAAGCCGGTTACAACTGGCAGACCATGATCGTAAATGCGGACCGCAAGCCGGTCGCTCCCGGCGAAGTCGGCGAATTGGCAGTAAAAGGTGCCGGGGTAATGAATTGTTATTACAAAGACGAAAAGGCCACGCGCGAAGTACTTTCCGACGACGGATGGCTTTACACCGGCGACATGGCCAAAGAAGATGCCGACGGCTTCATTTATCTGGTTGACCGCAAAAAGGATGTTATCATTACCGGCGGCGAAAACCTCTACCCGGTGCAGATCGAAGATTTTCTGCGGCGGAATAATGCCATCAAGGATGTGGCGGTCATCGGTTTGCCGGAACCGCGGCTGGGCGAAATCGCCGCCGCGATCATCGAAGTCAAGCCTGATATGAGTTTGAGCGAAGAAGAAGTCAACGCGTTTTGCCTGGATCTGCCCCGCTACCAGCGGCCGCGCAAGATCATTTTTGCGGAAGTACCGCGCAATCCGACCGGCAAGATCGAAAAACCGCTGCTGCGTAAAAAATATGGAGCCGCTTTGCTGGTTGCCCAGCAGAACGAAATCAACTGACCGGCCGGCAAAAGGTGTTTGATCAGCAACGGATTGACAATATCCCCCAGATTGGGTTTGCTGTCGGAGTGGTCATATTTTACCGGTCAGAGTTATATATTTCGCTGAAAAGCAGCAATTTTGAATCCACGCCATCGCCGCGGTCGATCGCTTCAAGCAAAAAAGTATTCAGTTCGCTCAATTTTACCCGATGAGTGGAAATATTTTCGGACTCGTCAAAGTCAGTCGTCAACTGACGTTCCGGCGGATATTCCAGCCCGTTGATTTCGGCAAAGGCCATATAAACCGATTCACCGGAAAGGCCGGAAGAACTGAATGTCGGCGGCAGGATCTTGAGCAGTTTGCCGCTGAACCCGGTTTCTTCGGCCAATTCCCGCAATGCAGCGTGAGCCGGATCTTCGCCCGGGTCGATCAAACCGGCCGGAGTTTCCCACACATATCGTTTGGTCGGCGGCCGGAATTGGCGGATTATAACGATTTCGTTATCCGGCTTGATGATCGGCAAAACCATCACAGCCGGCGTTGGCGGAGTACGCACAGCCGACTCCCAGGAGCGCTCCACACCGTCCTGATCGGTATAATCAATAAGGTTCAATGCCAGAAATCTGCCGCGATAAAGAGTTTTTTCGCCGGTAGCGAAAGATGCTTTCATTATCAAGTCCTGAAAAAAAAGTCTGAATTATTTGCAAAATTACAATTTTGTTGTATAATATAAAGCAAGGAAACTTTCAAAGCAAATAAGTTGTCCAACAAAAGTGTGATTTTTTACTGACAAACTCTTCCGGAAAGTCCCTGATTCGGTTCTGTCTGCGATTTATTTGAGCGATGCAACATCACAAATAGTATCATGATACGGTAGTGTTCCGGGCCGGAAGTACATATTTTTTGGAATAAATTCTATGTTCATTGCATTGACCGGGGGGATCGGGTGCGGAAAAAGTGCTGCGCTGCAGTATTTTGCGGAATGCTCTTTTGAGTGTGCCGACGCCGATAAGTTATGTCATGCCTATTACTCCCGCGCAGAAGGCATTGCCAGAATCGCGGAACGCTGGCCGTCGGTGATCGACTCGGACGGCATGGTCGACCGGCGTAAACTGGGCAATATCGTCTTCCGCGACGAAAATGATCTGGCTTTTCTGGAAGGTTTGATCGCTCCGTTTTTGCGTCAGCAATTGGAAGAATTGCGCAGTAAAACCAATCCGGTAATGGTGGAAGTGCCGCTTTTGTTTGAAAAAAATATGGCACCGTGGTTCGACAAAACTGTAGCGATATGGAGTCCGTTTGAGTTGCGCCGTACCCGTTTGATGCAGCGCAACTGGGATCATGCCGAGTGTTCGCGCCGGGAACGGTTGCAATGGAGTCCGGAAAAAAAACTCGCACTGGCCGATTACGGTCTGATCAACTGCGGCAGTTTGGAGTTGTTGCGGATGCAATGCTGCAAGCTGGCTGAAAAAATACTGAATCAAAAATAATTTACATATAAAAAATCATTTGAACAAAAGGTTGATTTTTATGGCAAATGAAAACGAAGATCTGAAGCTCGATTTTACTCCGCAATCGGAAGCAGCCGCAGCTGAAGCGGCTCCGGCGGCCCCCAAACGCCGCGGCCGCCCCCCGAAGAAACGGCCCGAAGAAGCTGCGGCCGAAAATACAACCGCAACCGTTGAAGCGCCCGCCGCCGATGCGCCGGCACGCAAAGTCGGCCGCCCCCGCAAGGTAAAGCCGGAAACCGTTGAAACAGAAACAACTGCACCGGCTGCAGAAGCAGTTACGGCTCCGGCCCCCGCTCCGGTTGCAGAAAACTCGCCGGGGGCAGAAACCGCTCCGGTTACGCCGGCAGCTGAAGCTCCGGCGGCGGTCGAAGCTCCCGCAGCCGAAAATGCACCCCGTCAGGAATATAATAATAACCGGCGCAATAATTACAATAATAATAACCGCCGTAATAACAACAACAATCGCCGCGACAATAACAATTACCGCCGCGAACGCAATAACTACGAAGAACGCGCGCCCCGCAGCGAAGCTGATGAATACGAAATGGCGCTGAACCGTGAGCGCGAACGCGAATTTGCCGACTACGATGATTTTGAAGGCAATTACAACGGTAATTACAATAATTCCAACGGCAATTATAACGGCAATTATAACGGCAATTACAACGGCAACTGTAATGGCGACAACAACAATCGCCGCAACAACAATAATAACCGCCGCGACAATAATAACAACAACCGCCGTTACAATAATAACGGCGGCGGCTTCAACAGCGAGTCACGCAATCCTGACTCGCCCGGCGCACCGATCCAGGGCAGCGGACCGCAGTTCCAGCGCGACTATATTGCGCCTTCGATCAATATTGCCGAATTGCAGGCCAAAGATATGTTTGAACTCTCCAAGATGGCTGAAGATCTTGGCATCGAAGGCGTTGGTGCGTTGGAAAAACACGAGCTGGTCTTTGCCATCCTCAAAGCCAATGCCGAAAAGAGCGGCCAGATGTATGGCTGCGGTTATTTGGAAGTTCTGCCGGAAGGGTTCGGCTTTTTGCGTTCAGCCAACTACAACTATCTGCCTTGCAGCGAAGATATTTATTTGAGTCCATCGCAGATCAAACGCTTTGCGTTGAAAACCGGCGACTTTGTGGCCGGTCAAATCCGCACCCCGCGCGAAAAAGAACGCTTTTTTGCCATGCTCAAGGTCGAAACTATCAATAACGATGTACCCGAGCGCAAAAAACACATCATTCCGTTCAACAGTCTGACGCCTTACTTCCCGACCCAACGGCTGGTGCTGGAAAATGATCCGGCTGAACTCTCCACCCGCGTGGTCGATCTGGTTACGCCCATCGGGCGCGGTCAGCGCGGTTTGATCGTAGCTCCGCCGCGAACCGGTAAAACGGTTTTGATGCAGAAAGTCGCCAACAGCATCCGCAAAAATAACGACGATGTAAAATTGATCGTGTTGTTGATCGACGAACGCCCCGAAGAAGTTACCGATATGGAACGCTGTGTGGATGCCGAAGTCGTCAGCAGTACCTTTGACGAACCGCCGGAACGCCACGTTCAGGTGGCCGAAATGGTCATCGAAAAGGCCAAACGCATGGTCGAATACGGCGAACACGTTGTGATCCTGCTCGACAGTATCACCCGTCTGGCGCGCGCTTACAACACCTTGCAGCCGCACAGCGGCAAGATCCTGACCGGCGGGGTGGATGCCAATGCCTTGCACAAGCCCAAACGCTTTTTCGGTGCGGCGCGTAATATCGAAGGCAAAGGCAGCTTGACCATTATCGCTACAGCGTTGATCGACACCGGCAGCCGTATGGATGATGTTATTTTTGAAGAATTCAAAGGTACGGGCAATATGGAACTGCACCTGGATCGTTCGCTGGCCGATAAACGCATTTATCCGGCAATCAATATCGAACACTCCGGTACGCGTAAAGAAGAATTGCTGCTGCACCCGGATGAACTCTCCAAGCTGTGGATACTGCGCCGCGCCATGAACGGCGTGCCGGCGGCTGAAGCAATGGAATTGCTGGTGGGCAAGCTGAAAAAAATCCGCACCAATATTGAATTTCTGCTGACATTGCAGCATTGAAAATAAAGGTCGATGGTTATGAAAGAACGTGAAGAAATCGTCTACCCCGGCGATAAAGTAATGAGTCTGGCCGATGCACTGGATTGGCGGGAAACTTTGCGGCGGCAGGGCATCCGGCTGGCCGTAACCAACGGCTGTTTTGATTTGCTGCACCGCGGTCATGTGGAGTATCTGGACAGCGCCCGGCGGGCCGCCGATGCGTTGCTGGTACTGGTCAATTCTGACAATTCGGTGCGCGCACTCAAAGGCCCGACCCGTCCGGTCAACGATGAATACGCCAGAGCGTTTGTGCTTGCGGGGCTGGCATCGGTGGATGCAACGGTGATCTTCGACTCCGAGCGCTGTACGGCCGAGCTTTCGGCTCTGGCGCCGGATGTTTACATCAAAGGCGGAGATTACACGGTCGAAACGTTGAACCCGGAAGAGCGGCAGGTATTGCAGGATATGAATACCGAAATCATGTTCATTCCGTTTGTCAATGGTTTTTCCACGACCGGAACGATTGAAAAAATGCGTTCAAACGATGAAGAGGTCGATTGGTAAAAACAACTTTTTATCTGGCAAACTGAACCTGAAGATCCTGCCCTTGATCAATGCGGCAGGATTTTTTTATGCTTAAACAATATAAAAAAGCCGGAAAATTGATACTTTCCGAAATAAAAAACATTGAAAACCTCGCTATAAAGCCCGGAAAAAGATTTGACAAAACAGTTTTTTTATGCTACAGTAGAAGTATATTGTTTAGTTGCCATAATAATTGGCAGCTGAATGATACAACCACCCAACAAGCCACAAATAAAAAAAGGAAAATCAATCATGTCTGAAGAAGTGAAAGATCAGGCCGCCGAAGTCGAAACTACTGAATGCAGCTGCGGATGCGGCTGTCAGGACGCTGCTCCCGTCGCTAAAAAATCGAATCTCACCCGGATCATCGTTTGGGTAGTAGTGGCGATTCTGGCTATTGGCGTGGTGAGTTTCCGCGGCAAGATCGTCGAACGCCTCCAGCGCGGCAAAAATATTGCCATGATCAACGAAGATGCGGAAAAGGATTTGGGCTACAAGCCGTTCAAGATCGAAGCGCTCGGCAATTACAAGTTCAAAGTTACGCTCAAAGAAAGTCCGAAAGATAACCTGAAGAATTACAATGTAGTCAATTTTGAAGTCAACAAAGATGGCGTATTGGATTTGGCAAGCGAACAGGATCGTACCAACTGGACCAATATGCAGGAAAAGAAACCGCAGAAATCCCAGCCCGCCGCTAAAGCAGAAAAGCCTGCTGAAGCAGCCAAGTAAAAGTTATTTTACTTACAAGTTAAGAGGGTGTTGCAAAACTCTGAATAGTTTTGCAACACTTTTTTTGTGGTAATTAAGCTCAAATATGTAACATATCCGGTTATTCTGCGTTATATTTTGGCATTTTCTCATAAAATTGCTTTGAGGGGCAGCTGTTGGCATCATTATAAATGCGCTTCAAGACTTGTACGCCTTATTCAGCATTGTAGAGTTTGCGCATCCCAAGAGGGCATTGGCATAGCCCTCCT
>SUWA01000023.1 GCA_015061695.1 Lentisphaerota bacterium | reverse complement strand
TATAAGGATAGTTGCCGTTGCAATTAGCTTTATCGCCATTCAAACTATCTCCCCAACTGTAAGCACTTTTACTGCCGGCTCGGCAGGCAAACTCCCACTGGGTTTCGGTCGGCAGAGTAAACTTCCAGCCATCCGGAGCATACTCATTCAGGCGTTCGCAAAACTCCATAGCCTTATGCCAGGTAACACGCTCCACCGGAAGATCATCTTCTTTGAAGTATGCCGGATTGTCTTTCATTATCGCACGGTATTGACCTTGGGTTACTTCGGTTACTCCCATGTAATAATCTTGGCTCAGCGTTACGGTATGTTTTTTCTCATCATTGAACCAACAATTGTTTTCAAAAGGCGGACTGCCCATGTTAAAACTGCCCGCTCTGACCAGGTTCAACTGCATTTCTACATTCCCCGGCAGAGTGGCAATACATGTATTACTTTGGAATACTGCCGGAGCGATCGGAGTTGTAACTGCGGCCGGAACTGCTGAAACGGCCGGGGCATTGGCCTCATTAACTTCGATTGCGACCGGCGGCAGAGTTTCCCCACAGGCACTGCACAAAAACACTCCGGGCTTATTTATTTCGTAAACCTGACCGCATTTGCGGCATTGCGTCTTTGCCATACTGCAACCTCCCCCTGTTTTAATAATGATTTGATGACTTAATATAGTATTGCTTGCGCAATAAAGCAAATTGATTTTCTGTTGTTTAAGAGGATATAAAAAGTGATTTCTGACAAGCAAATTGGCAAAAAATTCAAACGGCCGCGGCCAAACGGTTAAATTTGGCAAACGGCCGTTTTTTTGCCGGCAGCAGCCGGCACTGATAACTTATTTATTCCCAGAAGCCTTCGCCGGTTTCGGCATATTTGCGCAAAATATCGCGCTTGATCTTGCCGGAAAAGGTCTTGGGCAGGCTGTGGACAAACTCGATTTCGCGCGGGTATTTGTAGGGCGCGGTAATGCGTTTGCAATGCTGCTGCAATTCTTTGACCAGCGATTCGGTGGCTTCCCAGCCTTCGTGCAGAACAATGTAGGCTTTGACTTTAGCTCCGCGCATCGGGTCGGGTGCGCCGACTACAGCCACTTCGTGTACGGCATCGTGTTGCATCATGGCTTCTTCCACTTCCAGCGGGCCGATCCGGTAGCCGGAACTCTTGATGATATCATCGCTGCGGCCGAGGAACCAGAAGCGGCCGTTTTCGTCTTTACGCGCCTTATCGCCGGTGTAATAATAGTCGCCGATAAAACACGCTTCGTTATCTTTTTTGCCAAACATGTATTCGAGGAACAACCCCGCCGGACGGTTCGGTTTGATCCTGACCGCGATCCGGCCGTCTTCGCCGTCGGGCACGACTTTGCCTTCATCGTCATGCAGTTCGATCTCCCAACCGGGCGAAGCCACGCCCATTGAGCCGGGGCAAGGTTCTTCGCCGGCCTGATTGCAGATCAGGCAGACAGTTTCGGTCTGGCCGTAGCCTTCGCGGATGGTTATGCCGGTACCTTCTTTCCACAACCGCACAGTTTCGGTATGCAGCGGTTCGCCGGCCGAGGTACACTGTTTGAGTTCGCTCAAATCAAATTTGCGCAAATCGTTCAGCACCAGCATACGGAAGATCGTCGGCGGCGCGCAGAACGAAGTAATGCAGTATTTTTCCAGCATCGGCAGCACCTGATCGGGGTCGAATTTGCCGCGGATGTCAAAAATAAACACGCAAGCACCCACGATCCACTGACCGAAGTAGTTGCCCCACAAGTTCTTGGCCCAGCCGGTATCCGACGCTGCATAGTGCAGATCGTTGCTGGAAATGCCGTGCCAGAGTTCCGCCGTGATCCGGTGTCCCAAAGCGTAAGCACAGGTGTGTTCCACCAATTTGGGGTTTTTACTGGTGCCGGAAGTAAAGATCGTCAGCATGGGGTCGCTGCTTTTGGTAACGAATTTCCGGGAAGTTTTTACCGTGGACGACGAAAGTTTGACCGGGTACAATACATCGGTCTGATAATTGATCCAGCCTTTGCGCACGTCATCGACCAGCACTTTGTCGGACAAGGTCGGACATTCATCGCAGATGGCTTCGATCTTGTCGGCGTTGCTGGAGTCGGCGATTATCATCTTGAATTTGCCGAATTTGATCCGCTGTTTGAGGTCAGAGGGCGTCAGCAGAGTCGGCACATGGCACTGAACTGCGCCCAGCCGGATCAGCGCCAGCGAAAAGACCCACCATTCCGGCAGACGCGGCAGCATCATAATGACCCGGTCGCCTTTGGTGATACCGTGTTTGAGCAGCAGATTGGCCGCCTGGATCGACAGGCGTTTCATATCGTGGAACGTAAAACGCTTTTCATCGCCGCGCTGATTGGTCCAGATCATTGCCAGTTTGTTGCGGTCGCGCGCGGCCCACACATCAATGACATCGGTGGCAAAGTTGAAATATTCGGGTATATCGATGTGAAAATTCTTCTTGCGTTCAGCAAAATCCACCGGCGGTGTTTCAAGCTCGAATTTCTTATTATCTACAGCCATAACAAGCTCCATGTTTCCCGGGATAAATCAACAGAAACCCGACTGAAAATCCCGTTATCAAAAAAATATCACTGTATATACAATAGCATTTTTGATGAACTTTGCAATAAAAAAAGCATATTTTTAGCCGATAAAGTCTTTTCCGGAATTGAAAAATATCAAAAAAGTATTACTTTATCAAGTCGGTTGTTTTTGATATATCCGACTCATTGATATTGTTCAAATATACGGGATCGTTCATGGATTTATTTGATACACATTTTCACCTGCCGGAAAGCGGAAGTCTGGATGATTTTCCGGCCCGGCTGCTGCCGGAACACTCTTACCGGATGCTGGCGCTGGGGGCTTCGCTGTCCGGCAGTATCCGGGCGTGTGAATATGCCTCCGGGCAGGACAATGTATGGTTTGCCTGTGGAGTTCACCCGCATGATGCTGAAAATTTTGACGGCGATCTTGAGCCGTTCAAAAACATGCTTGCCAACCCCAAAAACTGTGCGGTCGGCGAGATCGGATTGGACTTTTTCTACGACTTTGCGCCGCGCCGGAAACAAATAAAGTGTTTCGAACAATTTCTGCAGTTGGCCGCTGAATACCATAAACCGGTCAGCGTACACTGCCGTGATCAGGCCGACAGTATTGCCGCTTACGAAGATTGTTATGCCATGCTGAAAAATTTTATGTGCAAACATGATAGCAAAGCTGTGCTGCACTGTTACGCCGGTAATGGGGATTTTCTGGAAAAATTTCTGGAGCTGGGCTGTTACATCGGCGTTACCGGCATGGTAACTTTCCCCAAAAGCGACAACATCCGGCAGCATCTTAAAAATATTCCCCGCGACCGGCTTTTGTTTGAAACCGATTCGCCGTATCTGGCTCCGGTGCCGTTCCGGGGCAAAGAAAATCATCCGGCGCTGGTGGCAACTGTGGTGCAGTATGCGGCAAATTTTCTGGATTTGGACCCGGAAACTCTGGCGGCGGAAACCACGGCCAATGCGCTGAAATTTCTGGATTTGGAGGCACGAGCATGAGTTTTGTACCGATTTACAAACTGCAGCGCTCCGTTCCGCAGCCGCAGGATAAATTGCTGCTGCTTGACCATGCCGGTCAGGTTTATCTGCAAAAACTTCCTGACGGCCAACTGGGTATACCCGATGCGGCCATCATGCCGGAACTGCTGCAAAATGATCTGCCGGAGCTGGGAGAACTGGGTAATCAGCTTTGCTACGGCTGCCGGTGGGAAGCTGATTCCATGCCTGCATCCGGACTGGTGCGTATTGATGTGCGCGAAGCCGTGGTGCAGGTTTCGGCGCCGGTCAAGGCGCTGCTGCTGCGCGGCAAACCGATCCTTGAATGGCTGGACTTGCGCCGCTACTGCAGTGTCTGCGGAGCTTTGCTGAAAGATCACGAACAAGAAGAGGCGCGTTGTTGTCCTGATTGCAAGACGCTCTTTTTTCCCAAGATCAGTCCGGCGGTGATCGTTTTGATCAAGCGCGACGACGGCAGGATCCTGTTGGCTCACAACCGCAAATTCCGCCACAAGGTCTACAGTCTGATCGCCGGATTTGTTGAAGCCGGCGAAAGTGCCGAAGACGCTGTCCGGCGGGAAGTCCGGGAGGAAGTCGGTCTGGAAATAAAAAATATTTGCTACAAATACAGTCAGAGCTGGCCGTTCCCAGATTCGTTGATGCTGGGGTTTGTTGCCGACTACGCCTCCGGCACGGTAAAACCCGATGGCGAAGAGATCGTAGAGGCAGATTTTTATTCGCCGGATGCGCTGCCGCCGCTGCCGGGGCACGGCAGCATTGCGCGCCGGATCATTGAAGAATATATTGTTGATTTGAAAAAATAAAACGAAAGATTTGTGTTATGGAAAAACTCGTGATCATCGGCAGCGGTCCTGCCGGACTTACCGCGGCGGTTTATGCTGCAAGAGCCAATTTGAATCCGCTTTTGATCGCCGGCAATCTGCCCGGCGGATTGCTCACTCAAACCAGCGAAGTGGAAAACTTTCCCGGTTTTCCGGACGGCATCAACGGTTTTGAATTGATGATGAATATGCAGACGCAGGCCGAAAAATTCGGAGTGCGCATCGAAATAAACACCGTTGAGTCAGTAAAATTTTCCGACGGCGGCGACCAGATTATCACGCTCGACAGCGGCGAAACTGTTACCGCCCGATCCGTGATCGTGGCGACCGGTGCCAGCCCCCGCTGGCTGGGGCTGGAGTCGGAAGAACGTTTGAAAAACTGCGGGGTATCGGCTTGCGCGACCTGCGACGGAGCGTTCTTTACGGATATGGATGTAGTGGTTGCCGGCGGCGGTGATTCAGCTATGGAAGAAGCGCTTTTCCTGACCAAATTTGCCAAAAGCGTAACCGTTGTCCACCGCCGCAACGAACTGCGGGCATCCAAGATCATGGCCGAACGGGCGATGAATCACGAAAAAATCAACTTTGTCTGGAACAGCCAGATCGTGGAAGTTCTCGGCGACAAAGAAGTTACCGGCATAAAAGTGCGCAGCAATGCTGACGGGCAGGAACAAGTCATTCCCTGTCAGGGGTTGTTTGTAGCGCTGGGGCATTCTCCGCAGACCGAACTTGTGAAGGGGCAGCTGGAACTGGACGAAGCCGGTTATATAAAACTGCAGTGCAACACATCCATGACCAATCTGAAAGGCGTTTTTGCCGCCGGCGATTGTGCTGATCCGCGCTACCGTCAGGCCATTACTGCGGCGGCGGCCGGCTGCCGGGCTGCGATCGATGCGGAACGTTATCTGGGGTGAGATTATGAGTTCACAAAAACTGATTTTTGACAATCCGGAAAACACCGGCGTGCGTTTGAAGTGTCCGCATTGCGGCGAATATCTTTATCCGGCGGACTTGGAAACTTTCAGCCATTGCTGCTATTGCAACGGCAAAATCGAACCCTGCCCCGAAATCGAAGACTTTGTGATCGCCCCCCTCGCCCGTCAATGGGCTGAACGGAACAATAATTGATGGATACACTGTGTAAACAATGCCCGCGGCAATGCAATATAAGCCGCGGAAATGAATATCCCGGCAGCAGTAAACTCCCCGGCGTATGCCATGCGCCGGCGCTGCCGGTGGTATCCCGCGCGGGACTGCACCACTGGGAAGAACCGGTCATCAGCGGAGAACGCGGCTCCGGAACGGTCTTTTTTGCCGGGTGCAATCTGAACTGCGTCTATTGTCAGAATTACCATATCAGCAGTCAGGTGCAGGGCAAACTTATAAGTGTGGAGCGTTTGCAGGAAATCTATCAGGAGTTGATCGCATTGGGTGCGCACAATATCAATCTGGTAACGCCCACGCATTACAGCAAGGTCATACTGCAGAGTTTGCAGACGCCGCTGCCGGTGCCGGTGGTTTACAACACCAACAGTTACGACTCGGTGGATATGCTAAAAAAATTTGAATCCAAAGTGCAGATCTATCTGGCCGATTACAAATATGCCGATAATGCTCTTGCACAGCGCTACAGCGGAGTCAGAGATTACGCACAAGTTGCATGGGATGCGATTCAGGAAATGTACCGCCAGACCGGGGATTATGTGATCGATGACAATGGGATCATGCAAAAAGGCGTGATCATCCGCCACCTTATATTGCCCAATGCAGTGGAAAATACTTTGCAGGTCATAAAAAAAGTATCGGAGCAGTTTGCGCCCGGTCAGGTACTTTTCAGCCTGATGCGGCAATATCTGCCCTGCGGCGAGGTTTCGCCGGAGCGTTTCAGCGAAATCAACCGCACCGTCAGCGATGAAGAATACGAACTTATTGAAGAAGCACTCTACACTTCCGGCATAGAAGATGGTTTTGTTCAGGATGGCTCCAGTGCATCCGATGCTTTCATACCCTGTTTTGACGGCACGGGAGTTTAACTCATGTATGGTTATTTGCCCGCCGGATCGATCCTCCGGTGCGGGCGGGAGATTTTTTGATTTATGGCAGAACAAGTTATCTGGTCGGGTTCTGATCTGACTTTTTCGATCGGCACCCAAACTGTTTTTGATCATACCGCCTTTGCGATCGCTGAAGGCGAAAAAGTCGCACTGGTCGGACGCAACGGCTGCGGCAAATCCACCCTGTTGAGCGTTATCAAAGGCGCGCTGGTGCTGAATGACGCGGTGATAAACAAGATGCGTAATCTGCGTATTGCCTCGCTGGATCAGGAGTTTGATATGCCCGCGGATATGAGCGTGGCAGATTGTGTCCGCGAGGGTCAGCAATATATCTATGACTTGCTTGCTGAATACGAAAATGCGTCTACCGCGCAGCAACGCCACGAAGAACTGGAGCATTTTCTGAATCTGCTTGATGCGTGGCATCCGGAAACTTTGCTGGCAGAAGTCATGGATAAACTCCGGCTTGACCGCCCGCAGGAACTTTTGAAAAATCTCTCCGGCGGCGAAAAGCGCCGGGTGGCGCTGGCCCGGGCGATCGTATCGCAGCCGGATCTGCTGCTGTTGGACGAACCGACCAACCATCTGGATATTGAAACGGTCAAGTGGATCGAAGATTTTCTGGCTGATTACCGCGGCACAACGCTGCTGGTCACTCACGACCGCTTTTTCCTTGACCGGGTCGCCAACCGGATCGTGGAACTGGATCACGGCAAATTCTACAGCGTGGAAGGTTCTTACGCCGATTTTCTGGCCTTCAAAGCCGAACGCGAAGCCAACGAAGATGCACTCGAGGCCAAACGCAAACACTTTTTGCGTTCCGAAATCGAATGGGTGCGCCGTTCCCCCAAAGCCCGCTTGCGGCGTAATCTGGGCCGTTTGCGCCGTTACAACGAAATCGCCGCTCAATCCGGCCCGGAACGCACCGGCGAAGTGGAACTGCTGATACCGCCGGGCCCGCGGCTGGGCAATATGTGTCTGGAAATAAAAGATATATCCAAAACATTGGGCGGAAAAACGCTGTTTGAACCGTTTTCGCTGGAAATAACACCGGGGCGCAAGATCGGTATCGTCGGAGCTAACGGCTGCGGCAAAACCACCTTGCTGCGGGTCATAACCGGCGCGCTTGCGCCGGATAGCGGATCAATCAAAATGGCGCCGCAGGTGGAGTTCAATTACATCGACCAGAGCCGCATGGTATTGAACGGAGAACACACTGTTTACGAAGAAGTTGCCGAAGGCCGCGACAGCATAAAATTCGGCCGGGATTCGCTGACTGTACGCAGCTATCTGCGGAGATTCCTTTTTGAAGACGACCGGATCAATACGCACATAAAGTATCTCTCCGGCGGCGAAAAAGCCCGCATCGTGCTGGCCAAGATATTGAAAAAAGGCGGAAACTTTCTGATCCTCGACGAGCCGACCAACGACCTTGATCTCTCCACACTGCGGATGCTGGAAGAAGCGTTGAGCGCCTATAACGGAACGATCCTGCTGGTGAGCCACGACCGCTATTTTCTGAACCGTATTTGCGACGGAATCATTGCGCTGGATGGCACGGGCAAAGTGTTTTACACCCCCGGTGATTACGATTATTATCTGCAGAAGCGCCCGGCACAAGCTGAAGTCAAAACCGCCCCGGCGCCAGCCAAGATCGCGCCGGCGGCTGCACCGGCTCCGATACGGGAAAAGCCGCGCAAGATGACTTTCAAAGAGCAAACCGAGTTCAAACGACTGGAAGAAAACATTCCGGAACTGGAATCCCGCATCGCCGAGCTGGAAGCGATTTTTCAGGACCCAGATTTCTACAGCAAATACGGCTCGCAAACCAATGAGCTGAATTGCGAGCTTGAACAACTCAAACAGGATTTGGACAGTGCCTCCGAGCGCTGGCTGGAATTGGCCGATCTGGCCTGAAAAAAAGGAAGTGATTTTTTATGAACAACGCGTATGAACTTTTTACTGCTGTACCCAAAAAACACAACTGCGCCCAGGCCGTAGCCGATGGCTTCGGCTGCCGGGCAATGGCGGAAGCCATGCAGAATTGCGGCGGCGGCAAAGCTCCGTTGGGCCGCTGCGGCGCATTACATGCAGCGTTGGAACTGACTCCGGCCGCTAAACATGCTCAAATCATTGCTGAATTTACCGCGCAAGCCGGAGGGGAAACCTGTCATGCCATCAAATCGGCCGCAGAACCGTACCCCTGTAAGGAATGTGTGCGTCTGGCCGCCGATCTGGTGGAAAAATACCGCTGAAAATCAACGTTTGCGCCGCTTGACGATCAGCATGTACAATGCAAAAAATGCCCCCGTGGAACTGGCCAGCACAAACAAAGTGGTAAAAAGTACCGGAATTTGAGTGGCCACTCCCCCCGGCAGTCCGCAGGCTTTAAATATTTCGACAAACACCGCATCCCTGACCCCGATCCCGCCGGGAGTCAGCGGCAATATTCCGGCCAATTCGCCGATGCTGCCGGACAACAAGGCCCCCGCAACACAGCTGCCGGAACTCCAACCGCCGCTGTCCGGACACGCGGCGGCAATAAACCACACCGCCAGCGCGATCAACGGAAATGCGATCAAACCGGAAATCAGAGTCCATGCCAGAACCGTCTTCCAGGCCGGGCGGTAAGCGGCCAACGCGTTTTCGATCCGCCCGATGGCGCCTTTGCTGATTTTGTCCAGAAAATCATACAGTTTTTTGAAGAGTTTTATTTTCAGGATAACATCGCACCGGAACGCCATTACCGCACAGATCAGCGCGCAGGGCGCTATGATCGCTGTGGCTGTCAGCAACGTTTTGAATAAGCCATTGCCGGCTATATCCAGTAAAAGCACCGCCGAAGCGGCGATGAACGAAAGCAGCAGCAGTCCGCACAACCCGCACACCCGGTCGATCAAAACTGAAAATGCGGCGGCAAATTTACTGCCGTCAGCACTTTTGCCTGCCATCAGTGCGGCTTTGACCACGTCGCCGGAAACCGATCCGCCGGGAATAAACAGTGTATAAAACAATCCTTGCATGGTCAGCGAAAGCGCTTCGAAGAGCGAAGCCTTGACCCCCACCGAGCGCATAAGGTACCACCAGCGTACCGCCGTCAGAAAATTCTGCAGCAATATTGCCAGCAATGCCGCCGCTATCCAGCGCATATCCAGTCCGGCAAAGTTTTCTATTTTTATATCTGCTTTGGCGATCAGCACCAGCAATATAAGTGCCGCCAGCGCCAATTTAAACGCCATACTGAAGATCTTGAACCAGAGCTGTTCGCGCCACGATTTATATTTATTTATCAAGTTCGACAATGGTGATACCCTGTTCGGATTTAGTGCGTTTTACTTTCCAATCTTTCGGGAAAGCGTTCTTTTTTATGCTGCGGATATTGACAAAAAACACCCGTTTATCGCCTGAATCTTTGAGCAGGCGCTCAATATCATCAATTTCGTAATAGCGCAGGGAATATTCTTCCGGAAATTTGGTAAAACCGTATTGAAATTCGCCGTAACGCCCCACCACCGGCAAATCATCGCGCTTGAGGATCCACGCGGTCGCAGTGGCTGCGCCGCGGTCAACGGCCACCACATCATTATCGGTTATTTCCCACTCCTGATAAAATCTTCTCAAGGTCTTTTCCGGCATTTTCTGCGGATTGGTCGCATTGCTCAAGATCACCGGCGCGCCCCAGCCGCAAACAGTGATAAATCCGCCCAGCAGTATGCAAAGCTGCAGTTTGATTTCCAGTTTTTGGCACCAATAACAAACTGCGCCGAACACACTCAAAAGCAGCGCCGCAGTCAGCGGCAGCATCGACTCCGGATCGAATAACGGCCATTTTGCGGCCAGTTTGAGCCGCCATACGATCAAAAACGCTCCGCAGAGGATCCCGCCGGCCATCAGGATCCAGCCCAAGCTCAAATCTATGATGCGCAAAAACTTCTGCACTTTATCCTGATTTTTTTTCAGCGCCCGGATAAACGCCCATGCCGTAAGAATGGCCAGCGGCGGAAAGCAGGGCAATATGTAAGTACCGACCTTGCAGCTGCTGATACTGAACAATATAAACGGCATGACGCTCCAGCAGATGCAAAAGCGCACCAATGGCTCCTTGAGCCACTCTTTGCAGACACCTTTCCACGCGCCGAGCCAGAGCAGTCCGCCCGGCATTATGCCCCCCAGCAGTACCGGAATGAAAAACCAGAACGGTTCCGGCGAGCGGTCATAAGTGCCGGAGGTAAACCGTTTGATATGTTCTTCGATAAAAAAGTAATTCCAGAATTCCGGTTCCGCTTTCCAGATCGCCAGACTCCACGGCAGTGCCACGCCGACTGCCAACACCAGCGGCAGCCACGGAGTAGTCAGAAACTTCATGAATTGCTTCTGCCAGATCAAATAGGGTGCGATCACCACCACCGGCACAGCAAAAGCCAGAAAACCTTTGAACAGGAACGCCGCGCCGGCGGCCAATCCGGCCA
Organism: Lentisphaerota bacterium; assembly: GCA_015061695.1. GTDB lineage: Bacteria > Verrucomicrobiota > Lentisphaeria > Victivallales > Victivallaceae > SIG78. Next base: position 24,009 of record SUWA01000023.1, on the reverse strand, counting down.
CGGCCAGCCACATAAGTTTGCGCGGGATCTTTTCGGCTTCGCACGCCAGGTAATAGCTGCCGATGCACCAGGTAAGCGCCATGGAAAGTTGACTGTCGAGTACCGCAAAAGTCCCGACCCCGAACACCAGTGCAAAACTCATATACAGCGCCGATGCCAACGGTGCCAGCCAGCGATCGCGGCTTTTGGCACCACAAAGCCAATAGATCAGCAGCGCGGCCAATCCGACCGAAAGCGCGGAAGGCAAGCGCACCGCAAAAGCATTTTCGCCGAAAATCTCCATCGAGAGTGCCGTCCACTGGTATCCCAATGCCGGTTTTTCAAAGTAGCGCACCCCCACCAGCAGCGGTGTGGTCCAATCGCCGCGCGCGATCATTTCGCGGGGGATCTCGCCATAACGGAACTCATCGGGGCGCATCATATCGCGCAAGCCTAACGGCAGAATATACCCCAGCAGAAAAAATGCCGCCAGTATTGCCAGCATTATACCATGGAACTTGCGCTCGGAAAATCGCTCGGTATTCAACATATAAAATCACTCCTCAAAATTCGGCTGCACCTTCTTTGGTCATTGCAACAATATACCCAAAGTGTTTTACCGGATTCTTAAAATAAAATTAATTTTTATTCATCAACGGCAGTTTGACCCATACAACCGTACCTTCGGCGGGTTCGCTGCTGATTTCGATCGAGCCTTTGTGAGCATTGACGATCGCCTGCACCAAACTCAAACCCAAGCCGTTGCCGGGCAGCGAACGGCTGCTGTCGGCACGATAAAAACGTTTGAAAACCTGTTCCAGCTCTTCTTTACTCATGCCGCATCCGTTATCGCGCACGGTCAGAATGGCGTTGGAGCTTTCCAGCTGCAAACTGACATCCACCCGGCCGTTTTCCGGCGTAAACTTGATCGCATTATCCAGCAGATTGGCGATCAACTGCTGCAAACGCATCCGGTCGCCCTGCAATATGACCGGCATTTCCGGCAAGCGGCAGCTCAAACTCAAATTTTTCTGTTCGGCCAACATGCCAAAGAGTTCGATAGCCTGATCCAGCACTTTAGCCAGATCAAATTCTTCCCAATGCAGCTGGCCGGTACCGGATTCGGTACGGGTTATATCCAGCATGGTATTGATAAGCGCCAGCATCCGGCGGCACTCTTCGGCATTGGCTGCAAAAGCATTTTCGTAATCTTCGCGGCTCATATCACCGGTTACAGCCAACTCGGCCCGTCCCAGCATCCGGGTCAACGGCGTGCGCAAATCGTGGGCTATGTTGTCCGAAATAGTCCGCAGCTCGTCCATGAGTTTTTCAGTATTGCCGATCATGGTATTGAAATTTTTCATCATCCGGTCGATCTCGCTGCCGGAGTTGCGCGGTTTGACCCGCCGGGTATAATCGCCTTCAGCTACAGCGTTGGCCGCCGCACTTACCGCATCAACGCCGCGGCAGAGCCGGCAGGCGATCAAGTAACTGCAGACAAAACTCAAAACCAGCACTCCGCCGGCGATCGAAAGATAAATTATCAGCAGCCGTTCAATACCGCTGTCAAAATCATGCAAACTGCGGGCCGCCGCCATTATTTTGCCATCCGGCAAACTCCGGTAAGCCACCCGCAAACGGTGGCGCGGAGCATCAGCAATGCTGTAACAAACTTTGTTGCGGCCGGTCTTGTATTTAAGTTTGCGGATCCATTCGCTGTCGCTGCTGCCAACCGAAGAACCGAACAATTCTCTGCCGTCGGCACTGTAAAGCCAGAAGTAATCATATTGCCGTCCGTTTTCAGGCTTTTCGCGGGTCAGTTCTGCAATATTTTTTTCGCTGTCCGGCACTTGTTTTATATCGCGGATCTCTATAGATTTGCCCGGTGAACTCAACACCAGTTTGAGCTGATCTTTCAGAGTGCCGAGTACCAGTATTTTCTGCGCTTTTTCATTTTCAAATGTCATAAGGGTTTTGAAATCCTTACCGATTTCCTGTCTGGCTTGAACAGCGATTTTTCTGGAACGCTTGTTTTTTACCGGCACAAACCCCTCCGGCAGGCCACTGCCGGTCAGATATTCATAACTCAAGCGGTCAACATTGTCGGCCAGATCCCGATCCATCAGCGTGTAGATCTCTTGCTTGCAATAGATAAAAAAGGCTGTAAACAGCACAATAACAGCCACGGTCAGCAGCGAGGCATATACCGCTGCGATCCGGAATTTGACCGAGCGGAAAAACGGCGATTTAATCCAGGACATATCCGAACCCCCTTACTGTACGGATCAATTTTACATCAAACGGTTTGTCGATCTTTTCGCGCAAACGGAAAATACCGGCTTCCACAATGTTGCTTTGAGTATCAAAATTATATTCCCACACATGTTCCAATATCGTAGTTTTGGAAACCACTCTGCCCCGGTTGCGCATCAGGTACTCCAACAGCTGAAACTCCAGCGGCTGCAGCTCGATATTCACTCCGCTGCGGCTGACTTTGCGGCTCAACAGATCCATCACCAGATCGCCGACCACCAGCCGGGTCGGTTCAGCGGTCTGCGATGCCCGCCGCAGCAGTGCCTGGATCCGGGCCAGCAGTTCGGCAAACGAAAAAGGTTTGGCCATATAATCATCGCCGCCCTTTTCCAAACCTTTGATCTTGCTTTCAACCGAATCCCGGGCGCTCAAAACAATGATCGGCAAAGTCAGTTTGGCATTGCGGGCTTCTTCGATCAGCGACAAGCCGTCGAGCTTGGGCAGCATGATATCCACCACTGCCAGATCAAAAGACTCACTGCGCAGTTTGATCAAGCCTTCCAAACCATCCGCAGCGTGGACGCAGCGCAAACCGGCCTGATTCAGACCTTTGCTGATAAAATCCGCAGTAGCGCGGTCATCTTCGACTAACAATATACGCATGGCAACCCTGTGTTATTATTCCATATACAAAAGTAATATAGCATCACAATGCAACTTTTGCCAATATTCGCTAATATTAACAAAAAATAATCTTCAGCTAATGATCCGCTGAAACAACCATGGTATGTTGTATAAAAATCAAGATTTAATCCGGTAAAACCGGTGTTGATGATTTGATAAAAAAAATAATGCGGTTATATTATTCCATGCCGCAAACGCAATAAACCGGCCGGCGGCAGCAGATTTAAGGAGTAAAAGCCATGAGCGAGGCAGAAAAAAATATCGAACTGTCAATCGTTATACCCGTGTATAACGAAGAAGATAACTTACCGGAGCTGTTGCAGCGAACTCTGACAGCAGTAAAAAAACTCAACACCACCAGCGAAATAATTCTGGTTGATGACGGCAGCCGCGATGCCTCGCAGGTAATGATCTGCGAAGCGGCGGAAAAAAATCCCGGTCAGGTGGTGGCGGTGGTGCTTTCCAGCAACTTCGGCCAGCACGCAGCAGTAACGGCGGGTTTGGAAGTTTCCAGCGGCAAATATATCGTTACCATGGATGCCGACTTGCAGAATCCGCCCGAAGAGATCCATAAAATACTCGCAAAATTGCGCGAAGGTTTTGATGTGGTCGGCTCCATCCGCGAAAACCGGCAGGATACCTTTTTCCGCAAATTCGCCAGCAAATGCGTCAACCGCATGGTGCGCAAACTCTGCAACGGCCGCACCATGCAGGATTACGGCTGTATGCTGCGCGGTTACAGCCGCCCGGTGATCAACGCGATCCTGCGCTGCCACGAACACGGCAAATTCATCCCCATGCTGGCCATGAGCTTTGCCCGCAATGTGTGCGAAGTGGAGGTCAAACACGCCGAACGTACCGCCGGGGTTTCCAAGTACAATCTCTGGAAACTCATTGCTTTGCAGTACGATCTGCTGACCGGCACGTCGATCTTCCCGCTGCGGATGCTGACTGTGTGCGGTTTTCTGGTGGCGGCTTTCGGGGTGATCTTCGGCATCGTGATCTTTATCATGTCGCAAATCGACAAACACTGGGGAGCGGACGGCGTCTTTGCGTTGTTTTCCATCCAGTTTGTGCTGACTGGCGGCGTGCTGGCAGCGCTGGGGCTGCTGGGTGAATACATTGGCAAGATCCATATCAACACCCGCGCCAGACCCCAATATTTTATCGAATATGTACAAGGCAAAAAACATAACAACGCAGGAGAAAACAAATAATGAAAGCTGTAGTTTTAGCGTATCACAATATCGGTTGTGTCGGCATCGAAGAATTGCTCAATGCCGGCATCGAAATTCAGGCTGTATTCACTCATCAGGATAATCCCAACGAAAATGTCTGGTTCCGCAGCGTGGCCGAATTGGCCGCCCGCAAAAATCTGCCTGTCTTTTCGCCCGAAGATATCAACCACCCGCTGTGGGTCAGCCGCATCAAGGCCATGCAGCCGGATGTGATCTTTTCGTTCTACTACCGCAACATGGTCAAGCAGCCGATACTGGATATTCCGGCGCAGGGTTGTTTGAATTTGCACGGTTCGCTCCTGCCCAAATACCGCGGCCGCGTGCCGCTGAACTGGGCGATCGTCAATGGCGAAAAAACCACCGGTGTAACTTTGCATTACATGACAAACAAAGCTGACGCCGGTGATATTGTTGCCCAGCAGGAAATTGCAATCGACGACCTCGATACTGCCAAAGATCTGCACCTGAAAGCTGCCGATGCCGCACGCGACATGCTCAAAAAGACGCTGCCGGCGATCATTGCCGGAACAGCTCCGCGCACTCCGCAGAACGAAGCCGAAGCCACTAAATTCGGCGGCCGCAAACCCGCCGACGGCCTGATCGACTGGACCAAAAGCGCGGACGAGATACGCAATCTGGTGCGGGCAGTCACCCAGCCCTACCCCGGTGCGTTCAGCTACTACGCGGCTAAAAAATATCTCTTCTGGGAAGTAAGCAAGGTCGAAAACACCGCCAATGCCAAACCCGGCACGGTCATCTCGACCGATCCTTTGATCGTGGCCGCCGGCAAAGATGCGGTCAAGGTCGACTTTGCCCAGCAGGAAAACGGCATCTACTGCTCCGGCAGTCAGCTGGCCAAAACCTGCCGCTTTGTTGAAAAAATGAACTTCACCAACAGTGAACGCCCGCCGCGTACTGACCGCAAAAAAGTGCTGATCCTGGGCGTGAACGGTTTTATCGGCAGCGCCATCAGCAGCCGGTTGCTGGAAGACGGCAAATACGAAGTTTACGGTATGGACCTGCGGAGCAATTACATCTCCGACATCATCAACCACCCCAACTTCCATTACTTTGAAGGCGACATCCAGATCAACCGCGAGTGGATCGAATACCACATCCGCAAGTGCGATATCGTGCTGCCGCTGGTGGCGATCGCCACTCCGATCGAATACACCCGCAACCCGCTGCGTGTTTTTGAACTGGACTTTGAAGAAAACCTGCGCATCGTGCGGTTGTGCCACAAGTACAACAAACGTATTCTCTTCCCCTCCACCAGCGAAGTTTACGCCATGTGCGATGATGAAAACTTTGATGAAGACAACAGCCGTCTGATCCTCGGCCCGATCCGGATGCAGCGCTGGATCTACAGCTGCAGCAAGCAGATGCTCGACCGCGTGATCTGGGCCTATGGAACCAAGGGGCTGAAATTCACGCTGTTCCGTCCCTTTAACTGGATGGGGCCGAAACTCGACAGCCTCAACTCCGCGCGTCTGGGCAGCAGCCGGGCCATCACCCAGCTGATCCTCAATCTGGTACAGGGCAACCCGATCCAGCTGATCGACGGCGGTTTGCAGAAACGCTGCTTTACGCACGTTACCGACGGTATCGAGTGCCTGTTCCGGATCGTGGAAAATAAAGACAACCGCTGCGACGGCAAAATCATCAATATCGGCAACCCCGATAACGAAGCAAGCATCAAGGAATTGGCCGAAATTCTGGTCAAACACTTTGAAAACCACCCGTTGCGCGGCAAGTTCCCGCCTTTTGCCGGATTCAAAGAAGTGGAAAGCGGCAGTTTCTACGGCGAAGGCTATCAGGATTGCCAGCACCGCAAGCCCAGCATCAAAAACGCCTGGCGCTATTGCGACTGGAAGCCGGTGGTCGAGCTGGAAGAATCGGTCAAAGAAACGCTGGACTTCTTCCTGCAACAGGCCGTGGAAAGCGGCGAATTTACTGACAAGTAAAGAATCACTCCAAGCCGGTCGCCTCTGACCGGCTTTTTTTGACAAATACAGGATTTTTATATTATGAGAGATACATTTTTGCCTTTTTCCAAGCCCTGTATAACCGAAGCAGAGATCGCCGCCGTCGGCGATGTGCTGCGGTCGGGCTGGATCACCACCGGGCCTAAAGGCGCCCAGTTTGAAAGCGACCTCAAAGCCTACACCGGAGCTGCGGATGTGGTCTGCATGACCAGCGAAACCAGCGTAATGCAGACGCTGGCCCGCGCCATTGATCTGGGCCCGGGCGATGAAGTCATAACGCCTTCCATGACGTGGGTTTCGATGGTCAACATCACGGCATTGAGCGGTGCAACTCCGGTCTTTGTTGATTGCGACCGCGATACACTTATGATCACCGCTGAAGCGATCGAAAAAGCCATTACCCCCCGCACCAAACTTATTGTGCCGGTACACTTTGCCGGTGCGATCCTGGATATGGATAAGATCCGCGCGGTAGCCGCCAAACACAATATCATGCTGGTGGAAGATGCCGCTCACGCGCTGGGCGGAGCTTACAAAGGCGAAAAAGTCGGAAAAAAAGGCCATGCCATGTTCAGTTTCCACCCGATCAAAAACATCACCACCGGAGAAGGCGGTATGTTTGCCACCGACGATCAGGCTCTGGCCGACCGGATGCGGAGTTTGAAGTTCCACGGTTTGGGTGTGGATGCTTATGACCGGCAAACCCACGGCCGCGCTCCGCAGGCCCAGGTGGTAGAACCGGGATTCAAATTCAATTTGCCGGATATGCAGGCCGTTTTGGGTATCGGTCAGCTGGCCAGAGTAGACGAAATGAACCGCAAACGCGGTTATATCATGCAGCAGTATGCCGAAAAACTCAACAGCATCGACGAAATAATCCAGCTTAAACAGCCGGATTACGAGTTTACTCACGCGCATCACCTGATGGTGGTACGCTTGGATATAAATAAAGCTGCGATGAGCCGCGATGATTTTATGAGCGAATTGAAAAAACGCAATATCGGCACCGGCTTGCACTTCCGCTGTGTGCATTTGCAGAAATATTACCGGGAAGCGTTCAACTGCGCACCCGGTATGCTGCCGGATACGGAATGGAACTCCGAACGCATACTTTCGCTGCCCATGTTCCCGGATATGACCGATCAGGATATTGACGATGTGGTCGCAGCTATCAAGGATATACTGAAAAAATGAAAATCGCTTTAAGAGTCGATGTAGATACTCTGCGCGGCACCCGGCAAGGTGTACCCAAACTGCTGGAAATCATGGCCAGACATCAGGTCAAGGCAGCATTTTTCTTTTCGGTGGGGCCGGACAATATGGGGCGTCATCTGTGGCGCCTGCTCAAGCCCAAATTTCTGTGGAAAATGCTGCGTACTCCGGCAGCCGGTCTTTACGGTTTTGATATAATTTTTATGGGTACGGCATGGCCGGGGCCGAAAATCGGCAAACGCTGCAAACAAGTTTTACGCGATTGCGCCGCTGCCGGCCACGAAATCGGATTGCACGCATGGGATCACCAGACCTGGCAGGCCAGGATCATGAAAATGCGCGAGTCAAAAATCGAACGCCATTTGCAGATGGCTTACGATACGATTTGCGAAATCACGGGTAATCCCCCGACATGTTCAGCCGCCCCCGGCTGGCGCTGCAGCGAAGAAGCGTTGCTCGTCAAAGACAAATTCAACTTCCGTTACAACAGCGATTGCCGCGGCGATTCAGTTTTTATGCCGGAAGTCAACGGAACTTTGCTCAAAACACCGCAAATACCGCTTTCCATGCCGACCTACGATGAGTTGATCGGCCGCAACGGAGTTACCAACAGCAATTACAACGAGCGGCTGCTGGAGTTTGCCAAACCCGATGCAATGAATCTGCTGACCATCCACGCCGAAGCCGAAGGCGGTATTTGCAGTCAAATGTTTGACGATTTTCTGACCATGTGCAAAGAGCGCAATATCGAGATCGTACTGCCTTCCGCGCTGTTGAGCGGCAACCTTCCGACCGGCCGAATCGAGCAAGGCACGATCCCGGGGCGGGAAGGTTTGCTGGCGGTACAGAAAAAAATTTGATGATTCAAGACAATATATTACCTCCGGCAAGCATTTATATATGGTGTAACGCTTTGCAAACTCCCGGGCAATGCAAAAAACAATCACAATAATGAATGCAGAGGTAAAAATATGATCTTGAAAGTTTTCAGTAGTGTTTTATTGCTGGGTGGAGTATTGTTTTCTGCGCCTGATCTCCGTGCCGAAGCTCCGGCGCCGGAACGCAACCCCATGATGCAGCAGCGCTACGGGCGCGGTCCTGGCATGGATATGCGCCGCAATCCGGATATGATGACCGCCAGACTGGTAATGAAAGAATTGCGCGCTTATCAGGCCAACCCCACGCCGGAAAATTTTGCGGCGCTGGAAAAGGCTTTGAACGAAGCCATGAAAAAAGATACCGCCGAACGCAAAGCCAATCTGGAAAAAGCGCTGGCCAATCTGGAAAAAGATCAGCAGCAGCGCGCCAAAAGTTTTCTGGAAAAAGTGAAGTCCGGCGAATTGAAAATGCCCCGGCGTCAGCCGCGCGGTGATCGTCAGCGCGGTCCGCGCGGCAAAGGCGGCGACCGTCCGCGTGGTTCGCGCGGAGCAAAAGCTGATCCGCAAAAATAATAAAGACCCATTCCCCTCCCACGCTTCCGGAACGTAAGTATCTTACAACTGCGTTCCGGAAGCATCTTTTTTATGGTGTTTATTATTTTCGCGTTTTTTATTTGACAAAGTTAAGTTATAATGTTAAATTAGTTACACAACTTTCACCAAGCAACAAGGGGAGATCAAAAAATGAAAGTATTCAAAGGGCTGCTGTTGGCAGCGGTAATGGGGTTGGCCTGTATTTTTATGGCCGGTTGCGGTTATGACGACAAACAGGGATTCACCACCGATTCACCGGAAGAAGTGGCATCAAAATTTCTGTCTGCAATGAAAAACTGTAATTTTCCGGAAATGAGAAAATACGCCACCGGCCAAAAATTATCCCAAATAAACGATCTTGAACGCGAGTACAATGTAGCTTCTGCTGATGAGCGCGAGCTGGTAAGAAATCTGCTTGGACTGGCCGGTCTGGTTTCAGTTCAAAGTTCCAGCAAGACCGATTCGTTCTGGGCCGATGGCGAAGAAAGATGCAATGTAACAGTCAAAGCGTTGGATGGCTCGACTGCCACAATAAAAATGAAACGCAAAGATATTTTCTCGCCCTGGTACGTTGAAGATATGTGAGCGTAATCAGATGCAATTCATCCCCCGCCGATCCGGCGGGTTTTTTTATTGCCGGAGCAGCGGCAATTTTTTTTGCAAATTTATTGATTGCAGACTTGTTTTTATGCCGGATAAGTGGTACATTGTTCAGCGATTGTTTTTTTAATTTATAACCTTGAAAGTTTTTCAGATATGTCTGCTGATTTTGTCCATTTGCATGTACACTCGCACTACAGTCTGCTCGACGGAGCGTGTACCGTCAAACAGTTGCTGGAAATGACCAAAGAATATGATATGCCCGCTTGTGCCATTACCGACCACGGTTACATGGGCGGTGTGGTCGATATGTACGATACGTTCAAAGCCGGCGGCAAAAAGCCGATCATCGGCTGCGAAGTTTATGTATCGCCCACCACACGCTTTGACCGAAATCCCTCCACGCCGCATATCCGCGGCCACCACCTGGTGCTGCTGGCCGAAAATATTCAGGGGTATCACAGCCTGTGCAAACTGCTTTCCGAAGCATGGCTCAACGGCATGTACTACAAACCGCGTATCGACCATGATCTGCTGAAAGAGTATCACGAAGGGCTGATCGCGCTCTCGGCCTGTATTGCCGGCGAGATCCCCAGCGCCATCTTGAACAGCGACATGGACAAAGCGCAAAAACTGCTGAACGAGCATCTGGATATTTTCGGCAAAGAAAACTTTTTCCTCGAAATTCAGGATCACGGCATGGAAGAAGAACGCATTGCCAACCGTGGTTTGATCGAATTGTCGCGCAAAAACAATATACCGCTGGTTGCCACCAACGATATACACTACCTGAAAAAAGAACATGCCGAAGCTCACGAGATCATGCTTTGCATCCAAACCCAAAGCAAACTCTCGGACGAAAACCGCTTCCGCTTCCCCTGCCCGGAATTTTATTTCAAAAGTCCGGACGAAATGAAGTCGCTCTTCCGCGAAGTCCCCGAAGCTGTAACCAACACCGTGGGTATTGCCGAGCGCTGCGATCTGGATTTTGTTTACGCACCTAAAGCCAACCACTACCCGGTATTCACCATTCCGGACGGCTCTTACGAAAAGGACTATCTGCGTAACTTCTGTCTGGACAACATGATGTACCGTTACGGCTTTGATCCGCGCGAACTGGATACCCTGACTCCGGAACAACAGGAAGTTATGGATCGGATGGATTATGAGCTGGGGATCATCGACAAGACCAAATACTGCAGTTACTTTCTGGTAGTAAGCGACTTTATCAAATACGCCAAAGATCACGGTATTCCGGTCGGCCCGGGGCGCGGTTCGGGCGCAGGCAGTGTGGTGGCATATCTGGCCAAGATCACCGACATCGACCCGCTGCGCTACGGGCTGCTCTTTGAACGCTTCCTCAACCCGGAACGTGTCAGCCCGCCGGACTTTGATATTGACTTTTGCGAACAGCGGCGCGGCGAAGTGATCGAATATGTGCGCAAAAAATACGGCGAAGACTCTGTGGCGCAGATCTGCACCTATGGTACACTCAAAGCCAAAGCCGTAGTAAAAGACGTTGCCCGCGTGCTGGGCCACGATTTTGCCGCCGGCGACCGGATCACCAAACTGATCCCCGCCGACCCCAAGATGACGCTGGCCAAAGCTAAAAAAGAATCTTCTGATCTGGAAAAACTGATCGCGGATGAAGCATACGTTAAGGAAATATTTAAACATGCTGAAGTTCTGGAAGGCATCAACCGCCAGTTGGGGATCCACGCGGCGGGGGTGATCATCTGTAATCAAAGGCTGGATAATCTGGTGCCGCTGGCGCGGGGCGCCAAAGGCGAAGTCATCACCGAGTTTCCGGCCGTACAGTGCGAACACCTGGGCTTGCTCAAGATGGACTTTCTGGGGCTGCGGACCCTGACCACGATCCAGCGCGCCGTGGATATGATCGAAAAGAACCGGGGAGTCAAACTGGATATGGCCAAGATCCCGCTGGACGATCCGGCCAGTTTCCAATTGCTCAACCGGGGCGATACGATTTCGGTATTCCAGTTGGAATCGCAGGGTATGCGTAATTTGTGCCGCCAGTTCGGGGTGGAAAATATCAAACACATCATTGCTTTGATTGCGATCTACCGCCCCGGCCCGATGCAGTTTATTGATACATTCATCGCGCGTAAACGCGGTACTGAAGAGATCATTTATGACCACCCGAAAATGGAAGAGTATCTCGCCGAAACCTACGGCATCATGCTCTATCAGGAACAGATCATGCAAGTCGTACAGGTTCTGGCCGGTTTTTCGCTGGGCGGGGCCGACATTCTGCGCCGTGCGATCGGGAAAAAGAAAGCTGACGTGCTGGCCGAACAGAAAAGCAAATTTGTGGAAGGCTGCGCCCAGTTCAACAATATATCCGAAGAGGTGGCCAACAGCATTTGGGCCAAAATCGAAACTTTTGCCGGCTACGGCTTCAATAAATCCCACAGTGCGGCGTATGCCTTTGTAGCTTACCGGACGGCGTTCCTCAAAGCCAACTACCCGGTGGAATTCATGGCGGCCGTGCTGACCAGCGAAATCGATAATGCCGAAAAGATCGCATTTCTGATCAACACCTGCCGCGATATGAAGATCGCTGTACTGCCGCCGGATATCAACACCAGTGATATAAGTTTCAGCGTGGACAAAGAATCCATCCGCTTCGGACTCGGTGCGATCAAAGGTGTGGGCGAAAATGCCGCAGGCAAGATCATCGAAGCGCGCGAACAGGATGGCAAGTTCAAGGATTTCAACGATTTCTGCGAACGCTGCGGTTCAGCCATGAACTCCAGAATGATCGACAATCTGGCGCGGGCCGGGGCGTTCGACTCGCTGAATATCCGCCGCAGTCAAATCCTGGCCATTGCCGAAGATGCGCTGAAAAATGCCGCCAACCGCGCTAAAGACCGCGCTGCCGGTCAGGGATCACTCTTTGACCTGATGGATGACTCCAGCCAGCAGGAATTCAACGGCGTGACCATTCCGGATATACCGGAATTTGATATTGAGGATATTCTCAAACACGAAAAAGAACTGTTGGGATTCTATGTTACCGCGCATCCGTTGTCGCCCTATCAGGCGGCAGTGGAGGCGTTGAGTACCACTACGCTGGCGCATTTGGAGGAAGTCGATGACTACGCCACGGTGCGTCTGGCAGGTATGCTCAACAGCGTAAGCAAAAAGTTTTCCAAACGCGACAATAAACCCTATTTGATTTTGAATCTGGAAGACTTTGAATCCGCGGCCGATATCATGGTTTACAACGAAGCCTACAGCAAGATGCTCGAACAGGGTTTGGAGCTGGAAGCCGGCATGAACGTGGCCGTAACCGCCACCGTGTCGCGCCGGGACGAAAACGAAGCGCCGCGGATCGTGGCTGACAAGGTCGAACTTCTGGATGCGGCAGTCAAAAACAATACCAGAGAACTGTTGATCGACCTCTATGAAGACGAAGTAAACGATGCAACTTTGAACAAGCTGAAAAAGCTGCTGGATGCCAATCCGGGGCGCGTCAAAACCGTCTTCTGCATGGTCATCAATAATGGCGAACGCTATGTGTTCATCGAGCGGAGCAATGCGGGCGTGGATATCTCCGCAGATTTGATCAAAGCGATCGGCAATCTGCTGGGACCCCGCCACTGCAAACTCAAAGTCGAACCGCCGGAAGTAATCCAGCGCCGCCGCTGGAACAAAGATTTCAGCAACAGCAACAGCAACAGCAACGCCAATGCGGGAGCATAAAATGGTCGATCCGACAACACAATCTGCCAACGATCTGATCCTTGAAGTAAAGGATCTCTCGGTCGGGTTCGGTTCCGGCAGCAAACGATTAGAAGTTACCGGCAATGTATCGTTCAAACTCCACCGGGGCGAAATCGTTTCGCTGGTCGGCGAAAGCGGCTGCGGCAAAAGCCTCACCTGTCTGGCGTTGACACGTCTGCTGCCGCCGGGAGGCAGAATCTTTTCCGGCAGTGTGGAGTTTCACCACAAAAACGGTCAGGTATATGATTTGGCAACGTTGCCGGAAAAAAAACTGCGCAAATTGCGCGGCTCATCTGTTGCGTATATTTTTCAGGAACCGGGGGCCTCGCTTAACCCGGTGTTTTCGGTGGAAGATCAGATCGCAGAAGTGATCGAACTGCACCGGCAGGATGTAGACAATGTGCATCAGGAGGTAGTCAAACTGCTGCAGGATGTGGGCATACCCGATCCGGAAAAACGGTGCAGTGCCTACCCGCACGAGCTTTCCGGCGGTATGCAGCAGCGGATCATGATCGCCATGGCGCTGGCCGGTCAGCCGGAACTTTTGATTGCCGACGAACCGACTACGGCTCTGGATGTAACCATTCAGAGCCAGATCCTTGATTTGATCGACCAACTGCGGAAAAAATACAATATGGCCGTGATCCTCATAACTCACAACCTGGGGATCGTGGCCGAACTTGCCGATCAGGTGGAAGTTATGTATGGCGGCAATATTGTGGAATCCGCGCCTGCCGGGGAGCTTTTGAGCAATGCCCGCCACCCCTATACTCAAGCCCTGTTGAAAGCCGTGCCGCGGTTCGGAATGAAAGATCAAAAGCTCAACACCATTCCGGGGCAAGTGCCGATGCCGGGAAAATTTCCGGCCGGATGCCGCTTTGCCGACCGCTGTTTGTACGCAAAAACTCAATGCAGTCAACCGGGCATAAAATGTCAGCAGCAGGGCGATCACCTCTGGCGTTGTATACTGGAATCATAAAAAACGATGAAAAAAGAGCGGAAAAATCTGATATTGCTGGTCGGAACGCTGATATTTTTGCTGGGCATGACCATGAGTATTGCCCTGAAAACCGACAAGATCCCGGCCATACAGCGCAGCAATACACATTCCAGCTATTTCAAAACCGTTGCCGATCTGGAAGGTTCTATGGAACAGGCTCAAAAACTTATCCAGCAAAAGGAATTCAATCAGGCGGTCGATCTGTTGAACCGGATCATTGCCAGCTACCCGGAAGCCAGCGTGCCGAGGATGCGGCTGGGCTCGGTATATTATCAGCAGAAAAATTACGCCAAGGCCGAACAAACCTTTTCTGATTTACTGAAATACCACCCCAATAATGCCGCAGCTTACAATAATCTGTGCGAAACTCTGATCCGTCAGAACCGGCTGCCCGAAGCTAAAAGTGCCATAACCAAAGCCATCGAACTGGCGCCGGAAAATTATGAAATACAGTTGAATGCAGCCAATTTGTACGCGCTTTTGCATGAGGATCAAAAAGCCGTGGAATTGCTGCATCGGGCCTTGAACAATGGCGCCACGCCGGAAATGGTCATCAAATACCGGGAACTGGTCAAACTGCAGGAACGTCAATAAAACCGATTTTTATATAAGTATGAGCAAGATAACTGTTTTACCCGAAGAATTGAGCAACCGGATCGCCGCCGGCGAGGTCGTTGAACGCCCCGCCTCGGTGGTCAAAGAACTGTTTGAAAACTCCGTAGATGCCGGGGCCACGGTCATTACGGTGGAAATCGAACGGGCCGGATCGCGTTTGATCCGTATTACCGATAACGGCTGCGGCATGGATGAAGCGGATGCGGAACTTTGTTTTTCGCCCCATGCCACCAGCAAGATCAAAACGGCTGAAGATATTGAACGCATCCTGACTTTGGGTTTTCGCGGCGAAGCTCTGCCATCCATAGCATCAGTATCCAAACTTTTGCTGAAAACCCGCGTAGCCGACGATCCGGCCGGGGTGGAGCTGGAACTGGAAGCCGGCAGGATCATCGACCGCCGGCCCGCCGGCATGGCCGTCGGTACCTCGATCGCGGTGCGGGATCTGTTTTATAATGTGCCGGCCCGCAAGAAATTTCTGCGCAGTCCGGCTACAGAAGAAGCGCATATTCAGGAGATGGTCATAGCATTGGCGCTGGGTTTTCCGGCGGTATCAGTTACCCTTAAATTCGATGGCAAAATCGCCTTGCAGTCGCCGGGATCAGTCGATCCCTCGGCCCGGGCGGCCGGATTGTTCGGCAAAGCCTTTGCCGGAAAAATGATCAAAATAGATCACACCGAAGAAGATATTGCAGTGCAAGGTCTGATCGCCGCGCCCGGATTCACCCGAACCAGCCGCCGCGAACAGCGCACTTTTGTCAATGGCCGCGCCGTGGAATCTCCGGCACTTTACCGGGGCATACGCGATGGCTACGGCACGTTGGCTGACTTCGGGCGTTTTCCGCCGACGATATTGAATATTATCATCGATGCCGGTGATTACGATATAAATGTACACCCCACCAAGCGCGAAGTGCGTTTCAAACGCGAATACGCAGTCAGCCGGGCCGTAACCGCAGCGGTACGCAATGCGCTGCATCAGGCTCCGGCGCCGGAGATCCAGCTGCCCGGCGACCGCAATCTGGCAAGGCCGGAAATTTTGCTGGAGGCAGCCAATATAAACTACATGCCGCGTCCGGAAGCACCGGCGATCCCGGGCTTGGAAACTGCTGAACATAAAGATATGTTCAGCAAGTTTGATCTTCCGACCCCAACAGTGGAAGCCGCCCCGGTTCCGCTTCCGGCCACGATTTCCGCACCGAAGCCGGCAACGGTCAGCCAACCGGCGCCGGTTTCAGAAAAAACTCAAGAAGCTGTAAGCAGCAAATACAGTTCTCCCGGCTGTATTCCCCTGCCCCGGCCGGATGTGCCCCCAGCATCAAGCGCCCATCCGACGCCGGAAAACAGCGAAAAATTTACCGACCGGCCCAATGATGAAATGTTGACCAAGCTCATTCCGGCGCAAGTCCAGCAGCGTCCGGCGCTGGCCGTGGAGTTGAGTGATATAGAAAATCTGCGTTATGTGGGTATACTTTTCGGCACATTCGTGGTGCTGGAAGCGCTCAATGGTGATGTGATGTATCTGGTGGATTTTCACGCCGCCCATGAACGGGTTTTGTACGAAAAACTGCTGGCAAAAGCTCAAAACGGCGAACCTGCCGCCAGCCAGCAGCTTTTGCTGCCGCCGGCCGTGGAGTTGAGCCGCACCGCCGCCGCGTTTATTGATAAAAATGAAAAATTCTTTCAGCAGCTCGGTTTCGATACCGCATTGTTGAGTTCCAACACGATCTTGCTCAATGCGATACCGGCGGACTTTCCCGGGGACTCCAACTGGGAGAATATACTTTCGGATCTGGTCAGCACTGCACTGGAGGGCGAAAAAACCACCCGTGATTCGCTGGAAGCTATCGCCCGGGCCGCCTGTCACAGCGCAGTCAAGGCCAATGACCCGTTGAACGAAACCAGCGCCCAGGCGCTTCTGAAAAGTTTAAGTCAATGTCAGCGCCCGGATGTATGCCCTCATGGGCGGCCGACCACGTTAAAATTGACCAAAAATGAATTATCAAGGCGTTTCGGCAGAATTTGAATTGATATTTTCAGCTGCAAAAACTTGCAAAAACTTTCAGACAGTGCTAATTTAATTGAGCGATATTTTTAAAGGAATCTTATAAGCTCAACCCGGGGATATAAAAATGGCCAATATAAATGTAAAATGTACCTTCTGCGATGCCACTTTGAGTGTGGCCGCAGAATTGAACGGCAAACTTGCCCATTGTCCGATTTGCAATAAGGATTTTACGGTCCAAGCCGAAGTTACGGATGTTTTCAATCCGGCTACAGCGCCCATACAGGTACAGCCGCTGCCGTCGTCCGAACCCGGACAAGCCAATTGCAACACACCTCAAACAGCAGATGCGCCCAATCCGGCCGTGCCTCCTGTTCCCAACACATTTATGCCGCAAAATAACCAGATCCCGGTCAACGGCAATCCCACGCAGCCGTGTTATCAGCCCGGATTTATTCCGCAGAACATGGTAAAAACCTATCTGGTGGAGTCGATTTTAGTAACGCTGCTCTGCTGTATGCCGCTGGGTGTGATCGCAATTGTTTTTGCGGCCCATGCCGGCAGTTTGCTGGCTATGCAACAGTATCAGCTGGCGCTCAAATCGGCGGAAACTGCCAAAAAGTGGATGCTCGCATCTCTGATCTGCGGGATCGTATTTTCACTGCTTTATGCTGCTGCGACTCTGGTGAGCGCCGCAGCTCAAAATACATTGTAAAAAATCTGTAGAAATAATAAAATCCGTTTAATTTTTATAAAAAATAATCAAGAATAAGGAATAAACCAAATGAATTGCCAGTATTGCAACAATCCGATTCCGCAAGGATCTGCCACCTGCCCCAGCTGCGGCGCTCCGGCCCCGATGCAAACTCAACCGCAGATGCAAATGCCGCGACAGCAGCAGCAGCAGCAGCCTTTCGGTCAAGCACCTTACGGTCAAGCGCCTTACGGGCAAGCGCCCTATGCTCAAGGCGGCTATCCCGGCGCATACACCAACATCAAAAGCAATATGACCGAAGCTATTCTGGTAACGATTTTCTGCTGTCAGATCTTCGGGATCATTGCTATTGTCTATGCCAGTCAGGTTTCCGGCCATCTCGCCTGCGGTCGGGTCATGGAAGCTCAAAAGGCGGCCAACTCGGCCAAAAACTGGTGTACTGCCGGTTTTATCTGCGGGCTGGTGTTCAGCTTGCTGTATGTATTTATCGCTTTTGCCGGCGCATTGTAAGAACGGCAACTTATTGACACCATTAACACAGCTTGCACATGAAAAAGTCTTATAAAAAGGTTATAACTTATGCGGCAGTTGTGTTGGCAGTGATCCTGGGGTGCGTGATGCTTTACAACCACCACCCCATGCAGACAGTCTGGCTGCCCAAGTGTATGTCGTATCAGCTGGCGGGAGTTTACTGCCCCGGCTGCGGCAATACCCGGGCAGTCTATTCATTTTTACACGGCAATATAGTTACTGCCTTGCGCTGCAATTTGCTGCTGCTGCCCTTGCTGATATGTTTGGCAATAATGATAATCAAACCGCAAATGTCCCGTAACCGCTGTTTTTGCTGGAGTATTACCGCGGCGGTCATTGCTTTTACAATACTGCGCAACCTGCCGTTTTTCCCCTTCAACTGGCTGATTCCGCCGGAAGTGATTTAAGCGCGTTACTGCTTATTCTGCAATTTCTGCAAAAATTCCAACCGCTGCTGTAAAGCGTACATCAACATTGCAGCGATCACCATAATGCAGATATAAACCAGCCAATCACCGTAACGGCTGTAGAAAGTGCGCTGTTTTTGACTTTTGTCCGGCAGATTTACTGTGATCGTAGCAGCTCCAGCCCCGCGCCGGAACGGCTTGCCGTCCTCAAACTTGAGTGCATCGGCCAGACTCCAGATGATTTCTCCGCCGGGAGTAATAAGACAAGTGGCGCTGTCGTTGCCGCACCGCACCATGGGCAGATTATTTTCGATGGAGCGGGCCACGCTGTTGGCCAGATGCTGCTCCGGCTCGGAACTCGTCGGATACCACGCATCATTGGTAATGACCAGCAGCATATCGGCCCCCTGAACAGCTTCGGTACGCGATATGTAACTGAAAACATCTTCAAAGCAAATATTCATCCCCAGGCGCACATCTTCATTCAACTGTATCGGCTCCAGGCTCTTGCCGGGGGTCAGATCCCGGTTCATATCAATGGCTTTGATCAGAAACTCCGGCAGATATTTGCGCATCGGCACATATTCGCCGAACGGAACCGGATGAACTTTGTCGTATTGTCTGATATAGCCCTCGCGCAAAACATCGCGCGTATCGGTCAGCACGGCGCTGTTGAGCATCCCCACCGGGTTGGTCGAAATATCGAACTCCAAAGTCCCCAGCAGCAGCGGTGCATTCATAAGTTCCGACAAAGTTCTGACTTCCTGCCGGTAAACCTTGCTGACCGGGTAATTCCCGCGCAACGGGTAATTGACCGCAGTTTCCGGCCACACCACCAGATCGGTCGGCACTCCGATTTGAGTACGGGTCAGTGCCGCATATTTCTGCAATGCTTCCATCCCGGAATCTTCGTTGCCGCCGCGCCGTTGCGATAATTGCCCCTGCACCAGCGTCAGGCGCACTTTTTTACTGAAAGACGCATACTCTTTGCGCCGCTCCCGCAGCGAAGCGATCCCGCAAGCCATGTTCAGCGCCAGCAGCAGCAGCACGATCAAAAGCGGCCACGGGCGGTAATAACGTATACGGCCCTTTTCTTCATCTTTGCGCGCAACCGTCAAACAGGCCAGCATCAGAGATGCGTTGAGCATTACTGCCAGCATGGTCAAGCCATAAATACCGGTATAACGAACCAACTGCATCATAACTGCGTTGCGGTAAAACGCCACGCCCACAAAGTTCCACGGCAGCACCGAGTGGCGCAAATACTCCACAAAAACCACCACCGCCCCCATTACCAATACAAAAGCCAGCTGGCGCCATAACGGGAAATCGCGGTATTGACTCTGGGCAGTAAACCCCTGTTTCCGGATTTGCGGCGGCAAAAGCAAGTAACGGTTGGCGATTGCACTCATCCACCCGACCGGTATATAGTAGGCCCCCAGAACGACCATCATTCCCCACGGGATCGCCCAGTTTATTTCGCGCAGCCAGAAAAATGCACACAATGCGTAGCCCATGCCCCACACCCAACCGGCCAGCGCCGCCTTGAACGGCGAACGGTTGCGGGCTTCATAAAACAAAATCGCCCAAGCCAAGAAAGCACTCAGAGTCAGATTCAAGGGTGGAAATGCCGCCGCCATCAAAACGCCGCCGGCAAAAATCACCAGCCAGTGCAGCAACGCTTTCCAGCGGGATATTTGCGGTTTTTGACTTGCTTCCAACTCGCCGGAGGCACTGAAAAAACGCTTTATAACATGAAAAATCTTCATAAATAGCCATTAAAGTTTGAAATATTGGAGTTTTAAGTGTAATTTAATATAATAAAATTTATTTTCCACTCCGGAAGATTTTTTTTCCGGAAAAAATATATTATCAGGCGGTTGCGATCAACCGCAAGTGTGTGCAGGTGCGATCATGAAAAGTAATTCAGAAATCATCGAATTCGACCATTTGGTAGTAGGCAGCGGATTGGCCGGACTTATGTCCGCACTTAAACTGGCCGAAGCCGGAGGGTCAGTAGCGCTGCTGACCAAGCGAACCATCAACGAAGGCAGCACGCCCCATGCTCAAGGCGGGATCGCCTGTGTAACCGATTCGCTGGATACTTTTGATGAACACGTGCGCGATACGCTCGTAGCCGGAGCCGGACTCTGCCGCGAAAATATTGTCCGCGCCATCGTCGAAGCCGGCCCCGCGGCCGTAAACGATCTGATCGAGCGGGGGGTACACTTTACCACCCGCGGCGAAATGGGCAAAGAGGGCGATCAGAACGAACCCGACCTCGGACGCGAAGGCGGTCATCACAAACGCCGGGTGCTGCATTCCGGCGATATAACCGGTGCGGAAATCGAACGGGCGCTGGTCGAAGCATGTTTTGCCAACAAAAATATCACTGTTTTTGAGCATCACATGGCAATTGATGTGATCGTTACCGCGCGCCTGGGACTGCCGGGCGAAAACCGCTGTCTGGGGCTGTATGCGCTGGATATACCCAACGGCACAGTCAAATCATTCCGCGGCTTGAGCACCACGATCGCCTGCGGCGGCGTGGGCAAAGTTTATTTGTACACCAGCAATCCGGATGTAGCCTGCGGCGGAGGTGTGGCCATGTGTTACCGGGCGGGCGCGGAAATCGCCAATATGGAATTCATCCAGTTCCACCCCACGATCCTTTACCACCCGCAAATGCGCAGTTTTCTTATATCCGAAGCGGTCCGCGGCGAAGGTGCCGTTTTGAAAATCCGCAACAAGCAGGGCAAACTCGTGGAGTTTATGGATCAATACCACCCCATGAAGAGTCTGGCCCCCCGCGATGTGGTGGCCCGCGCCATCGACAACGAAATGAAGCGCTCCGGCGAAGAATGTGTATTTTTGGATATAACCCACAAAAGCGAAGAAGAATTGCGGCGGCGTTTCCCCAATATTTTTGAAAAATGTCTGGAAATCGGCGTCAATATGGCCCATGACCCCATTCCGGTGGTTCCGGCCGAACACTATTCGTGCGGCGGGGTAAAAACCGATGTCAACGGCGCGACCAATATTTCGGGCTTGTACGCGGTGGGCGAAACCGCCTGTACCGGCTTGCACGGGGCCAACCGTCTGGCCAGCAACAGCTTGCTCGAAGCGGTGGTCTGCGCAAACTTTTCGGCCCAACACATCCTTGAGCATATCGATACGCTGCGCAAAAATCAGTTTGACGGCTTTGTGCCGCCCTGGCATTGCGGCAATGCGGTGAACTCCGACGAACAGGTGGTGATCGCTCACAACTGGGATGAGATCCGCCGCTTCATGTGGGACTATGTAGGGATTTTCCGTACCAACCGGCGGCTGGAACGGGCCAAAGCCCGAATCGTACTGATCCGTAAAGAGATCGAAAAATATTATTGGGATTTTCTGGTAACGCCGGATTTGATCGAACTGCGCAATATTGCCACGGTGGCCGAATTGATCATCGACTCATCGCTGGCGCGCAAAGAAAGCCGCGGACTGCACTACAACTCCGACTATCCGGATACCAATCCGGCGTTGGCCGAAGTCGATACGGTGCTGTCGCGCAAACTGTAATCAGGGATGTTTTTTAATAGTTATGGTGCATCAATTTGAGGTCGAAGAAAATGTATACAGCGTAGTAGCCAGCTTGCAGGAAGCCGGTTACGAAACTTATATCGTCGGGGGGGCGATCCGCGATCTGCTGCAAAACCGCCCGCCTAAAGATTATGATATATCCACCGCGGCCACGCCCGAAGAGATCCGGGAAGTGTTCGGCCGCCGCCGCGCCCGAATCATCGGCAGACGTTTTCAGCTGGTGCATGTGCGCTGCGGCAAAGATATTTTTGAAGTAAGCACCTTCCGGCGCGCTCCGGCCGAAAAGAGCCACGAGCCGCAAACCCCGGGAGCCAGAAAAATCGCCGCGCTGGAAGAAGCCGAAAATATGATCTTCAACGACAATGATTTCGGCACTTCCGAAGAAGACGCATGGCGGCGCGACTTTACGGTCAATGCCCTCTTCTATGATCCGGTTTCGGACGAACTTATCGACTACACCGGCCGGGGCATTGCGGATATCGAAAGTGGTCTGGTGCGGGCCATCGGCGATGCCAAACTGCGGTTTGAAGAAGACCCGGTGCGGATGCTCCGCGCCCTGAAGCTGGTCGGCCAATACGGATTCAAGCTGGAACGCAAGACAGAAAATGCCCTGATCGCCACGTTGCCGCATCTGGAACTGGCCTCGTCGTCGCGCCTTTCGCTGGAACTGGAAAAAATCCTCAACTCCAACTACACCGGCTCGATCCTGCAAGCAATTACCGATTACGGCTTATTGAAGCACTTTTTGCCCTATGTAGCCCGCGCGGACGAACGCAAACGCTGGGAGAAATCATTGCAGCTGCTGAAGGTGCGCGACGGGCGTGTGGCGGCCGGTTACTACCGCAACAGCGCCTCGCTGGCCATGGCAGCACTGGCTCTGCCGTTTATCGACACTATGATCGACGGCAATTACCGGCTCCAATACGCCCAGGCCCCCGAGGCGGCCCAAACCATGCCGGAAATGTGGGATGAAGAAAATCTCCGTCAAGCCCTGCTGACGATCTATCAACCGCTTGCGATCATCAAACGGCTCAACTGTTCGGCCTGCCGGATGCTGGCGATCCAGCCGATGCTGCTGGGCAGAAACAATCCGCGTAAAGTAGTCAGACTGCGCGGTTTTGCACACGCAATGGAGCTGTTCAAAGTGCAGTGCGAATCCGGATATCTGCAGTGCGATACACAATTCATAACCAAGTGGCGCGATGTCATAATCAATATGGGCGGAGTAAACCGTAAAGATGCCGGCGATGCCGATCGGAACGGGAACGCCGGTGGTGAGAATGATAATGCCTCCGGTGAATACCGTAAACGCAAACGCCGCCGCCACCGCCGGAGCAACCACCGGAAAGGCGCTGCCGATCTTCCGGGCCAGCGGGATTCCGGCGACCTCGGCAACAGCGACTTGCAGCTGGGATTTTGAGGCTGTAACGCATCAAGTGGATAAATGTGCTGTTTTTTTAGCCGAAAAAGCGCTGATATGCCGGTAAAAAACTTGCAAAAATTCAAAAAGAATGTAGATCAACGCAATCATTACTATGATTGAATACGAAAAAGTCTTCCCCTGCGATCCGGTCAGATAGCATTGAACATTTTTTATAAATCAGAAGAATATAAAAGTGTATACTATCATCAAAACCGGCGGCAAGCAATACCAAGTCCCCCCCCCCGAATGTGTCATTGATGTCGAAAAATCGGAACTCAAGTCGGGACAGACCGTTAAGTTTGAAGAAGTCCCCGCCATCAGCGAAGAAGGCGGCCAGCTTTTTTGACAAATAAATGGGCTTGCTGCCAGGTATTATGCCCGACAGCAGGCCCTGAATCAAATAAGATTTTCCGGAGAGTTTTTTCCCGACACCGTATGATCAATACTTGACAAAATTTTGCACATTTACCGGCAAATCATTGATACATTCAACCCGCGTACCTTCTTTCAGCAGCGTATTTTCAACCACCCAATAGTCAAAACCGGGTATTTGTATAT